>JALHEL010000256.1 GCA_022837205.1 Leptolinea sp. | reverse complement strand
AAGAAAACGCCGAACTCCCGGTTGTATTCGCTGCCGGGTAGCCGCAAAAGCTTTCCCGAACGATTCATAAAAATCCCGATTAAGCTCCGAAAGTTTTTGGATCGTATCTCGGTTCACGCTTTATTCCGACGAATTCTTTTTGGGTGTTTTAAAAAACTTCGCCAGTCCGCCTTCACTGGTTTCACGGTACAAAGAGGGCATATCTACCCCGGTTTGCATCATGACTTCTACTACCTGATCAAAACTGACCAAATGCGAACCGTCTGTAAAACTGACATACTCCGCCACATAGATGGCGGTCCCGGCAGCGAAAGCATTTCGCTCGATGCAAGGGACTTGAACCAGTCCGTGTACAGGGTCGCAGGTTAATCCCAAATCATGCTCCAACGCCATTTCCGCCGCATATTCAATTTGCCGAACGGAACAGGAATAAAGCTGTGCGGCCGCAGCTGCAGCCATGGCCGCGGCAACCCCGACTTCACCTTGGCAGCCCACCTCCGCCCCGGAGATAGATCCGTTATGTTTTACCACATTTCCGAACAAGCCGGCTGTCGCCAAAGCCTTCAAAATCGTTTCGTCCGAATGATTCAAATTTTCTTGCAAGTAGCGAATGATTGCCGGAACAACCCCGCTGGATCCGCAAGTCGGCGCCGTAACCACCAGTCCGCCGGTAGCGTTTTCTTCAGAAACAGCCAAAGCATAAGAGGTCAAACGACCTACGGACGCCATCGTCGGATTCATCAACCTGCCCCGGCGAAAGTAAATCGGAGCTTTGCGGGAAATTCCCAGCCCGCCCGGAATGACACCTTCCCGATTGATTCCGCGATCGATCGCAGCATACATCGTTTTCTGGACCTCGCGTAAATAGTCCCAAATCCCTTTCCCCTCGCAATCTTCCACATATTCCCAAAATGACTTCCCGGTTCGCTGAAGATGCGCCATTATTTCCGCCATGTTTCGATGGGGATAGAATAAACCGACTTCAGAATCTTGCGGACCTTCTGAGAGTGCTCCGCCGCCCACCGAATAAACCATCCATTTGTTAATCAATTGCTTTTGTCCGTCCCAGGCGGAAAATTCCATCCCGTTTGGATGAAATGCCGGAACATAATCCGGTTTCCAAATAATTTCAGTTTTCTTTTTCCCCAAAACTTCATAAATCGCTTTATCGGTCAAGTGACCTTTACCGGTCGCAGCCAAACTTCCGTATAAGACGACCGTATAATGTTCCGCATCCGGATAACGAGCTTTAAACATCTCGGCAGCTCTTCGAGGCGCCATGGTATGACTGCTGCTGGGACCGTGCCCGATCCGATATAAATGGCGAATTGTATCCATTCTTAATCAAACATCTTTCTTTTTTAGTATTTCCCGTATTTTTCGCATGGCTGCTCCGCGATGACTGATATCGTTTTTTTCATTTTCACTCATCTCCGCCAAAGTCATTCTGCGTTCCGGTATCCAAAAAATCGGATCATAGCCGAAGCCTCCGTTTCCACGTTCTTCGGGAATAATCTCGCCGGTACAAATTCCGTGAACCAGTTGGATTTCCGACGATTTCGGATCGCATAAAGCAGCCGCACAATAAAACCTGGCTTTCCATGGACGCGGTTTCCCTTTTAAATTTTCGAGTAAAAACGCTCGCCGATCCGCATCAGTGGCATTCGGTTTTGGGCAATATCGGTGAGAATGAACTCCCGGTTCTCCACCCAAACATTCCACTTCCAAGCCGGAATCATCTGCCAGCGATAACATACCGCTCGCCTTACAAAAAGATTCGGCTTTGATTTCGGCATTTTCTTCGAATGTATTTCCGTTCTCTTCAATTTCCAAATCAATTCCGAGCTCTTGCGGGGTAATTAAATCGAAATCACTCAGGATATTTTGAATTTCCCGGATTTTATTAAGATTATTGGTTGCGATCAATATTTTCTGTCTCATGTCTACACTATTCTATCAATAAAAAAACATTGTACGCTTCATTATTCAGAGATTAGTAACGCCAAATCAAGCTGTAATTACGTCGATTATTTTTCCTCAATGATCGGTTCTCGACAAGTCGGTATACAAATAAATATAACCAAAGGGGTTAAAAAGATAATCGGCCAAGCATAACGGGAATAAGTATTGATAGGAGACAAAAGGCAAACAAACAACGATAGTATTGAAGGAATCAATCCGATAATATAGTGATATTGATGAATCTTTATTAAATACGATAATGAAAGGATTAGTAACCAAACATGAAAACCGATACTGCTAAGCATTGAAATTCCAGGAAAAACACGGAAAGTGTAAATTATTTGAAATAAAATACTTCGTGCGTCATTCAGTTTCTCAGGGTTAAATAAATTAACTTTATCCGTGGTTAAGTAAGATTTTATCCCCCAAAAAACATAATCTTCGGATTTCCCCGGCTCATCGGGGTAAAAATATCCGTAAGTGTTGTTGAGTGTGGCTTGAATATAGACAGAGGGATGGCGCATAAACATGGTAAACCATGCATGAAAATAGTTTATAAAATCGTCAGCCCGTGCGTTCTGTCGATATAAACTTTTAACCGGATCGGAACTTTCCGGATTATAGTTTTCGGCAATTTTGTTATATTCTAAAATTCGATCGATAGCCTCTGCTTCCTGATCTGTGATATCAGAGGGGTAGGTTTTCAAATATCGGGCAGTTTGCTGAAACGGGATAGAGAATACATCTTGCACTTTTACCTGTGAAATATTCATTTTGGGAAGAATAACAAATAAAAATGCGGAATAAAGTATTATCAAAGTCAAGATCATTAATAAGATCTTATTTCTATATTGTTTCAATACCAACATTAATCCTGCTAAGGACGGAATAATTACGAATATCCCATTATTTCTTGAAAAAATGCAAAAGAGTGCCGAAAGAAACATTCCATGAATTAGAAAAGAATCATGATCAATTTTGGCTCGATTCATAATCAGATAAATATTAATCAACGTAAATACAAATAAAAATATTGAATAAGTCGTGTCTTTCCCCAACGTCACAGCATTACAGGGATAATAAGGTACAAAGCAATAAAAAAAGAGCATAATCAATCGCACTTTATCCGGAATAGAGCTCATTTTCATTAATTTCAAGCTTAGGGACAAAGCATATGCAAAAAAGAGTACCTGAAAAGCAGCAAAAATAAATATTCCTACATTATCAGATCCAAATAGTTTGCCGATTATCAGGAAAAGTTTGAATAAATAAGTAATCAAAATCGGATGATAATTTGTCAATTCGATAATGCCGGCAGATTGATATATCTGATTCATCGTATCCCAAGGG
>JALHEL010000255.1 GCA_022837205.1 Leptolinea sp. | reverse complement strand
GAAGACGTGAGAAGCCGGCGGTGTTTCCGGAGCCGGCTGAGATTTGATTTCGATCGGAATCAGTTGTTCCCCTTTTTGAATCAACAGATCCGGTTTCCCCGCCAAGCGGGTTTCCGGATCAAACAGAGGGGCTTTCAACTTCCCGTTCGGAGCGATATCCTCATAAACCGGTTTGCCTTGAAAGAGAACATCGGAAGCTTTCTTTCGCTCCATTAAAATCAACCCGGCCAGCGCAAGCGCCAAAAGCAAAATTCCGAGAAGCAGCTGCTGATTCATTTCGCCCCCACGTTCGCCGCAATCCACCAAGAAATCAAGCCCAGCGCCGAAATCAGCATCAGGATCAGGATAATCCGGGCAATCCGCATCGCCGATAATCGCCTGCCCATTTTCCGATGAAAACGGGTGCCTTCATTCATGGCGGGCAGGTTTTCGTTGGGAGCGTTTTGATTCCGATACCACCATGCCCGCGCACAATAGACATAGGTCCCCAGCTCGGAAGCGGTGATAATTTTTTGCGAGGTTTTATTTTTCATTTTCAATCGATTTTACCGCAGCCGGCCCGATACTCCCGCGAATCGTTCGCAGAAAAAGTCGATCAGCCGATCCGTTTCGGCGCGCTGAGACTGTTTTTCTTCGTCTCCGTACGTCGGGAACGGCGCGGCGAAAGAAGCAAGCCCGATCGCACCGGTCCTCTTGCGGAGGCGTTTCCGCGGCACAATCGGAAAAACCTGCACCGAATTTCTCAACCCCGGTGCAGGATATCCGTAAACGATATGCCGTTTTATTTTTTTTCGAAAACTTCGATCGCTTTTTGCAGTTCCGCTTTCAGCTTTTCTTCCCGCAAGCTCAAAGTCAAATCCGCTCGCGTCCGTTCAACGATACCGCGCAAAAGATCCGTCTGCCGCCGCAATCCGTTTGTCACGGCATCGGGATAATCCATCGTGATCAGGATCGAATAAATCTCATCCATCAGGCTCAGCAATCGTTCCGCTTCTTCCGAGTATCCCATTCGCAGGATATCCATACAGCGGCGGCGCAATTCCCCGGGAGTCTCGGCCATCCCGCGCAGATAAGTGGCGGTCAGCACCCCCATCTCTTCCGCGGTGGGAATCGGCTCGTTTTTGATAAACGCACAGGTCAGCGTCGCTTCGCAATGTTCCTTGATGGCATCCTGAGTGTAACCGGCATAATACAGATCCGGATATATTTCCAGCTCGGCTTTTAATGCCTCGAACAGCTTTTGCCCTTCCTGTAATTGGCTGTGCGCCTCATCCGCTTCCCCGCGATGGATGGCGCGAATGGCATTCGCCGAATGCCGCGTCAACGAACGTGCTTTCGTTAGAGCATTATCCCGTGCCAGCGTACGGGCTTCAAAATCCTGATAAGCCCGACCGGCTATTTCCGAAATTTTATCGATGTAGTTCATTAGAACGGAATCTCATCCTCATCGATTTCCGAATCGCTGTATTCGGGGACTCCGCCGCTCGCATTTCCGGCATTTTCCGATTCGGAACGGGTCGTCAACGAACGAATCGTCGAGGCATTCACTTCGAAGGAAGCCGAAGCGGTCCCGTCGTTGCGCGTCCAAACCCGCGGACCCCCGGTATTGGGATCCGGAACCAGCCGCCCTTCGATCAACACCTTATTGCCTTTTTTCAGATAGTTATTTGCATATTCCGCCAATTTTGACCAGCAAGTCACCCTGAACCAAATTGTCTCCTTTACCGTCTGACCCTGAGTATTCGAATATTGTCGGCTGGAAGCCACACTGAAAGACGTAACCGGAACCCCTGACGGTGTGTATCGCATTTCCGGATCCCGGCCGATATTCCCTGCTATGATAATCGTATGAAACATGTTTTCTCCTTATTCAATTGTCTTCTATCGGTTTTCCATTGTTGTGGACAATTGTATCAAAATAACTTTTTTCTGTTTAGGAAATTCATTTCCCGAGATCCGTTTTCATCCGCAAATCCCGCGAAAAGTGATTTTTAAACATAAAAGGCCGGGAATCAATCCCGACCTTTACATGAAAAGGAGTGCCGTCTTTCAATTTTTCAATCTGAGACGGCTTGGAAAAAGATAAAAAAAGAAGAATTTTGCTTTTGCTGTCCCGATCTTGATTATGTTACAAATGTCATGATTTGTCAATGCCTAAATATGACATTCGTCAAATTTGATGACATTTCTTTTTTAATTCATTCGACCGTCACGGATTTCGCCAAATTTCGCGGTTTATCCACATCGCAGCCACGCAATACCGCCGTGTAATAGGCGAACAGTTGGAGTGGAACGATAGCCACCAACGGCGCAAAAAAATCATCCACTTTGGGAATCCGGATGATCTCATCCGCCAATCCCTCCGGCACCGTGATATCCTCTTGGGTCACCAGCAGCACCCGCGCACCGCGGGTTTTCACCTCGCGGATATTGCCGAACATCTTCTCGATCAGGGCATATTGTGTCGCCACCGCCACCACGCTGACGCCATCCTGAATCAGTGAGATCGTGCCATGCTTCAATTCGCCGGCGGCATATGCCTCGCTGTGGATATAAGATATCTCCTTTAATTTCAGCGATCCTTCGACCGAGACGGCGTTATCCAGCGAACGGCCGATGAAAAAGGCATGATCCGCATTCATATACTCGCTGGCAATGTGCTTAATTCCATCCGTATCCGATAGAACCTTCTCGTCCAGCGCCGGGACGGAAAACAGCGCGGCGGTCAGCTCAAGCTCTCGCTGCGGTGATATCTGCCCGCGAATCGCCGCGATTTTGATCGCTAACAGATAGAGCAGCCCCAACTGTACCGAATACGCTTTCGTCGAAGCCACCGCAATCTCCGGACCCGCCCAGCAATAAACGGTTTTATCCGCCTCGCGGGCGATCGTCGAACCCACCACGTTAACAATCGCGATGGTTGTGCAACCCGCCTGCTTCGCCAACCGCATCGCCGCAATGGTATCCAACGTCTCTCCCGATTGGGAAATGACGATCACCGGATCACCCTGCGCCAAAATCGGGTCGGCATAACGAAACTCGGAGGCGATATCCACCGTCACCGGCAAATGAATCAGTTTTTCCATTGCGTACTTTGCCACGATGCCGGCATGCATGGCCGTCCCGCAGCCGATGATGTGAATGCACCGCGCCTCCCGGAAGACCGCGTCGTCAATTCCTTCGCCGCTAAAATCCGGCCTCCCTTCGCGAATGCGAGGAGCCAGTGTCTTTTCCAGCGCGGAAGGCTGTTCATGAATTTCCTTCAGCATGAAATGGGGATAACCGCCCTTCTCGGCCGACTCGATGTCCCAATCG
>JALHEL010000254.1 GCA_022837205.1 Leptolinea sp. | reverse complement strand
TCTTTTTCCCAGCAAGCGGGAAAATCTGTCAGTTGCCCTTTTTCTTTATATTCCGTAATCTTGGCGACTGTACGATTTTTACTGTCCTGCACATTCGGTTGATCAAATGCATTTACACCCAGCAGCGAGCAAGCAACCGCAACGGCGATTTCCCAACGATAAAACTCGGCAAATAATTCGTTCAAATCATTCAATTTTATCGTGAGAACCGGTTGACCGGCTGCGATCAATTCATTGACAAAGTCTGTTTGTGTACCGGATGTCTCCACGTAAACAAATGCTCGATCTTCCGCATATTCAGAAGGAGCCAGTTTCGGTTCGATATCGATCGGAACAATTCCTTTGCCCATTTTCCCGGTGCTTTCGGCGATCAGCTGTTCCAACCAGGAGCCGAAAGCTGAAAATTCCGGATCGGTCAAAATAGTGAATTTATCTCTGCCGTTCAGGGCAGCCGTGCCCATATAAACGCCCAGAGCAGCGCCCTCATTACATCCGACAGAATTGGAAGGAGCGCAAATTTTTGCCATGCGGGTAGCCTGTTCGATAATTGTTTCCGGATTGATTCCCATCAAAACAGCCGGAAAAACTCCGAATGCGGATAATGCCGAGAATCGTCCTCCGATGGAGGGATCCGCCAAAATGATATTCCGAAATCCCATTTCTTTGGCTTTGCGTTCCAACTGGGTACCGGGATCGGTAATGGCAATGAAATGGGATCCGGCCTGATCAGCCAATTCTGTTTTGGCTCTTTCGAAGAAATAATCCAAAAATGCCTGAACTTCTGCCGTCCCTCCCGATTTGCTGGAAACGATATAGACCGTTTCTTTGGGAGGATGAGAAGCGTCGGCTGCCAAGACTTGAACCGGATCGGTGGAATCGATTATTTCCAATGCCATCCCATCGTTATTTTTGAAGGTTAATGCCATTACTTCGGGAGCAAGCGAAGATCCTCCCATCCCCATCAGCAAAATCTTATGGATGCCGTCCTTTTTCAAGCCGGCAGCGATTGATTTATATTCGTCGATTGATTTGGCAATGTTTTGATGCGCATCCAACCATCCCAATCGATTCCGAATTTCGGGATAGGCTTGTGTATCGAATGTCCAAACGGTGGGGTCTTTTGCGAATATTCGCTGGATAATCGAATCTTCTTCGAGTTTCTTAAAATTCTCAAAGACCGGAGTGTAAAGGCATCCCAATGATTTTTTCACCTGATCCGACTTTTTGTCTAATTCTTTTAACATTGATTCAAAGGCACTTTTATAAGATTCCATGATTTCCTCCTGAACACGTTCCGTAAGCGATTCGAAATGAATACCGAGCTTTTCAAATTCTTCAATAATTTGGTTATCTTCCTCATGCGGTACTCGAAGGGATGGTATGATCTGTCCATGATCGATAACGGCATCCATTAACTTCGGATGAACGGATAGGATCGTATTTTCGGCGATCAACGAATCCGTATAATAAGTGTCTTTTAATGAAGGCTCCTTATGGCAAAGAGATGACCATAAAAGATGTTGTATTTCAGCGCCTTCGGCAATTAGATTTTGCATTCTGCCGCTTTGATTGGTTTCCAGGAAAAGATTGAAGATTCGGCGGCAAATGATCAATGCGGCTTTCATTTTCAATCGCCGGGTAGCGGTTGACTTATCCGGATCGACAGGATCGACAGCCTGATCCAAAAATTTGTTGACGATATGATCGATTTCCGCAACGTCGACAGAAGCTGTGGAATAAATTTTATCGATAGGTTTCCCTTCTTTTAATCGCGTTTCCAAACCGGAAAGATAGGCGTCAACGGCACCCGAATAGCTTTTTTCGGAAACGATCATTGTAAAATTGATATTGATCCCTTCCGTTACCAACTGTTTTGCGGCTTCCAAACCTTCTTCGGTGGCCGGAATGCCGATCAAAATATTAGGCCGATTCACCGCAGTCCAAATCCGTTTCGTTTCGGACACGGTTTTTTCGATATTATGTGACAATTCAGGATCCAGGGTTAGAGTGACATATCCTTCTTTTCCGCCGCTGCTGATATAAAGATCCTTAAAAATCCCCGCAGCGGACCGAACATCATCAACCAAGAGTTTATCGAAGATTTTGCGGCAATTCCAGCCGGCAAGCATCATGGGAACCAAAGCCGACGCATAGTCATCGCTGTTCAAGATTGCGCTGCACATATTACCGGAATTCATTATTAAACCGCTTACCTGACCTTTTTCGATCATTTTGACCAATTCGCCGTTTTTCAGTTGGCAGCGATTAGCCTGATCCAACCAGACAGATTGTCCTATATCCCGTAATGCTTCGATTCGGTTGATCAGGTAAAGGTCTCCGGCTTCGATTTGTTTGATTTTATTGAATCGCCTGATTTGATTCGGCTTATTATTGAAAGCGGCACCGAGAAATGCTTTAACCAACTCATTTGCCAGTTCGGGGCCGATGATTCTGGCGCCGAGACACAAGACATTCATTCCGTCATGTTCCACTCCCTGATGAGCAGAATAGGTATCATGGCAAACTGATGCATAGATCCCCGGGATTTTATTGGCGGCGATACAAACACCTACTCCCGATCCGCAGAGAAAAATGCCGGCGTCTGCTTTCCCCGATTTAATTTTTTCGGCTCCCAGTTGAACGACATCGGGGAAATCCGAACTTTCTTTGGAAAATGCTCCCACATCGATCACTTTACAGCCGGCTTCCTCGACTGTTTCAATAATATTTTGTTTCAGCTCAAATCCGGCATGATCGCTGGCAATTACTACTGTTTTATTCAAAGGAATCTCCCATTATCTGACAAAAAAACCCATCTTTCAATTTTGTTACGGATTCAAAATCACTTTCAATGCGTTCACTTTTTGATAATAAAGATTATCAAACCATTCCGGACCCTCTGATAACGGAGCTGTAGCGCTGATAATCGGATTCACATTAAAAGAACCTCGGGCAATCATATTCAAACATGCCGGATATTCTCCGCAGGATGCACAGGACCCTTGCAATCGGATTTGTCGGGTAACAACGGATTGAAGCGGAAAGTTCGTTTTCTGAGAAATATTTCCTACAAGGGTGACCGAACCTCCTTTATGCACACTATTGACGGCCAGGTTGAACGTTGCATCGGCACCGACCACTTCAAAAGCGGCATCCGTTCCTTCTCCTCCGGATAACATGCGAATTTTCTCGAGTGCGTTCTCATCGGAAATTACCGTATCATCCGCGCCCATCTGTTTTGCCAATTCCAATCGTTTGGAATCAACGTCAACGGCGATGATTTTTCCGTAGCCATACGCTCGTAAAGCTTGAATCACCAATAA
>JALHEL010000253.1 GCA_022837205.1 Leptolinea sp. | reverse complement strand
GCCAAAATGCGACCATTTTGAGCGATCAGATTGTGTCCGGAAAAAACCAGATCGGTTGTCGACTCTCCTTCACCCGCATCCGCATAGAGATAACCGCAGACCAGGCGGGCGGATTGACTTTCCACAAGTTGCCGGCGAAAGTCAGCCTTCCCGACGATTTCGTTACTGGCAGATAAGTTCAGGATGACGGTGGCGCCGGCTATGGCGTGACCGGTTGACGGCGGCCGGCAAACCCAAAGGTCTTCGCAGATCTCAATCCCGAAAATAAATTCGGGCATTTCGTTACAACAGAAGAGCAATCTTTTTCCAAATGGAATTTCATCCTCTCCGATGCGGACTGTCCCGTTCGTTTCGGGAGCGGCACAGAAGTTTCGCGCTTCATAAAATTCGGCATAATTGGGAATTTCCGTTTTGGGGACGATTCCCAAAATTTTTCCGCTGTACAGGACCACACCGCAGTTATATAACTTCCCGTAATGAGCGATCGGCGCTCCGATAACGGAAATCATCGGAAGGGAGCGGCTTTCCTCGGCTAATTTCAGCAGATTTTGTTTTACGGATTCTAACAATGTTTGTTGGGTAAAAAGGTCACCGCAGGTATAACCGGTCAGGCACAATTCCGGGAAGACAGCCAATCGGACTCCTTCTGCCGCGCTTTTTTTCATCAGATCCAGGATAGCTTGGGCATTATGAATGCAATCGGCAACAACGATTTCCGGCGTACAGGCCGCTGCTTTTATGAATCCGTAATTCATGCATATCCTCCATACAGAACAGAAATCGATCTGTCATGATCGTCCGATTTTCATTTTGATTCTATCAACCATTCAGAATGATTCCGAATAGAATCTTTTAAATCGTGTGTTTAACCGTTATTCTGTATTAATCATAACACTCCCTTTTTCCCTCGTTTTGTCCGGATTTGATTGAATCAAATCACAGTTCAAAAAAGGAAAAATCGGGAGTGCGTTGAATCCACTTGAGGGCTCGATCAGGAAAGCTCGAACATCCCCGTATAAAGTTGATAATAGCGACCTTTTTGTGCCAGCAGGTCTTCATGGTCGCCGCGTTCGATAATTTCTCCGTGTTCCAAAACCAAGATGGCATTGGAATTCCTTACCGTCGAAAGGCGGTGGGCAATCACAAAAACCGTTCGTCCTTCCATTAATTGATCCATACCTTTTTCGATCAAAGCTTCGGTTCTGGTATCGATGGAACTGGTCGCTTCGTCCAAGATCAACACCGGCGGATCCTTTACGGCTGCGCGTGCGATTGCCAGTAATTGCCGCTGTCCCTGGCTCAGATTTTCGCCGTCATCGTACAACACCGTCTGATAACCGTTTGGAAGGTGAGTGATAAAGAAATCGGCGTTGGCAAGTTTCGCCGCATGAATCACCTGTTCATCCGTCGCATTCCGATTCCCGTAACGGATATTTTCCATAACGGTATCGGTAAAGAGATGTGTATCCTGTAAAACCATGGAAAGTGAACGGCGCAGGTCATCTTTCTTAATCCGCTTGATATCGATTCCGTCGTAGGTGATTTTTCCTTCGTTTACATCATAAAATCGGTTGATCAAATTGGTGATGGTTGTTTTTCCGGCACCGGTCGATCCGACAAAGGCAATTTTTTGCCCGGGCTTTGCATAAAGGCTGATGTTTTTCAATACCGGATTTCCCGGTTCATAAGCGAAGGAGACATTTTCGAAACGCATATCCCCTTTCAGCGGAGTATAGGTAACCGTACCTTTTTCATCGACATCTTTCCAAGCCCAATATCCGGTATGAACCGGAGATTCCACAATGACCTCGTTATGATCTTTCTCTACGTTAACCAGGACAATGTTGCCTTCATCCGCTTCCACCGGCTCATCCATTAGGATGAAAATTCGCTCGGCGCCGGCAAGTGCCGCCAGAATCGCATTGATTTGCTGTGACATCTGGTTAATCGGCTGGGTAAACGTTCGGGTGTATTGTAAAAAGGCGCCGATTGTTCCGATATCGAGCATCCCATGGATTGCCATAATTGTTCCGACGGCGGCGGTTAATGCATAATGAATGTAAGAATAACTTCCGAAAATAGGCTGAATCACCAAAGAAAACATATTGGCGAGAGATGCCACCTTAAAAAGGTCCTCGCTTTTTTGATTGAAAATCTTCTTGACTTTGTTTTCGTGGGTAAATACTTTGACAACTTTCTGCCCTTCGATCATTTCTTCAATGTAACCGTTGAGCGACCCCAATTCGCGTTGTTGTTTAATGTAATAACTTGAGCTTCGGCTGCCGATAAATTTAATCGTGAAGAAAATTAAGATCAGCTGCAAAATAACCAACAGAAAAAGTTGCCAGCTCAGAATAATCATCATAACAATCACGCCGGTGATCATAATCGCCGAGGAAATCAAATTCGGGATACTGTTTGAAATCATTTCGCGCAGAGTATCGGCGTCGTTGGTGAAATGGCTCATAATCTCACCGTGAGTTCGGGTATCGAAATATTTGATGGGAAGATTTTGAATATGTTCGAACATTCCCACGCGAATTTTCCGCAGGGTACCGGAACTGATATTCACCATCAGTCGACTGGCCGTATAGTTGCCGATAACGCCGGCTGAATAGATTCCCGCCATTTTCAACAGCATTCCGATTAAACCCGACAGATCCGGAGAGGATTGAGAGATCAACGGGATAATATAATCGTTTATGATCGGGCGCAGCATATAAGTACCGAGAACCGATGAGAGAGAACTGACTGCCATCAGAACAGCGACTATCCCCAGCTGCAATTTATAATCCGACATGGTCTTTAGAATTCGGATTAAAGTCCCCCAAATGTCTTTCGGCCTTTCGAGTCTCTGTCGATCTCGCCCGGGTCCGGGAGTCTGCTGGGTGAGGTTGTTTTGATTTTTATTTTCGGAGTTCATAATGCGACTCCTTTCTGTTGGGACTCGAAAACTTCCCGGTAAATCGTGTTGGTTTCGATCAGTTCATCATGTGTGCCGAAGGCATCGATTTTCCCTTCATTCATGACCAAAATCCGATCCGAATCTTTTATGGATTGAATGCGTTGGGCGATCATCAGAATCGTTGTTTCCCGATAATTTTCTCTGAAGGCTTTGCGGAACCGCAGTTCTGTAGCCGTATCGATCGCGCTGGTACTGTCATCCAAAATAATGATTTTTGGATTTTTTAATAATGCGCGGGCAATACAGAGCCGTTGCTTTTGTCCGCCGGAAACATTCACTCCTCCCTGACCGAGCACGGTTTGATATCCGTCCGGAAAGCTCATAATAAAATCATGCGCCTGAGCGACCTTACAGACTCTA
>JALHEL010000252.1 GCA_022837205.1 Leptolinea sp. | reverse complement strand
GTATAAGCCTCGTCTAACCAAACCGATGCCATGGCAGCCGATTCTTGCGGATCCTCTCCGGAAACACTCATATACCATTGGTTATTGGTACGATCCAATTGAATGCGATTCAGGAAGCTTTCTTTCGTGCACCCTTCCATATTTCGGCATACCTCCGCAAAAACTTCATCCGATTTGATGATATCTTCGGTAATTCCGATCATCCGATCTTCTTCCAGATCCGTCAACGATCCGGTCTGATTATGATCGATTGAAAAAGAGAGAAAGGCAGTGGCAGTGTACCTTACGGGAAGAAAATGGGCGATTACAAAAGCGACAAGACCGCATGAAATCATCAGCACCGCTGTAATATGCCAACTCTTTATAAAATGCTCCGTAAATGGTTTCATTGCAATCCTATTATAAAAGGATTTTATGATATCGCGTGAATGGCTTCCGGCGTATAACTGTTCGGCATTCATCATAATTTCTCTTATTTAACCGTTTAAAACGAAGATCCAATCGCAAATTCCGGAATAATGAGAGTAATGTATAATTCTTTCACGAGAATCCTTTGGAATGGGGTAAGAGCAAAGAATGAAACAGTTACAGCAGAACATGAAAAACGGTAAAATCGCCATCAAAGAAATTCCGGTTCCCGAACCGGAGAGCGGGTTTATTCTGATTCAAAATGCCTATTCCTTAGTTTCCGCCGGAACCGAACGGACCTCGGCGGATTTCGCCGAAAAAAACCTGCTTGAAAAAGCGGCTTCGCGTCCGGATTTAACCAAACAAGTAATCGAAAAAGCTAAGCGGGAAGGGATCGTCTCCTCGCTTGAATCCGCTTTGAACCGGTTAGATATCCCAATGTACCCCGGTTATTCATCCGCCGGAAAGATTATCGCAATCGGCAACGGAGTCACAGGCTTTCGGATCGGTGATCGGGTGGCTTGCGGAGGCGGGAATTATGCGATTCATGCCGAATATTGCACTGTTCCGAAGAATCTTGTGGTAAAAATTCCGGATCACGTCCCTTTTGAAGAGGCAGCCTTCACGACTCTCGGATCGGTTGCCATGCATGGGATCCGTTTGGCGGCTCCCCAAATTAATGAAACTGTTCTGGTCATCGGTCTGGGACTACTCGGTTTATTGACGATACAGATCAGCGCTGCGGCGGGATGCCGAGTTTTAGGAATTGATATTTCCTCTCAACGCGTAAATCTCGCTCAGGATCTTGGCTGTGATGCTTGTTTGCGTGATGAAATAGATTCGGTTGCTCTTCCGTTTACGAAAGGAAGGGGATTTGATCATGTATTCATCTGTGCGGGTAATCATGACAATGACACCATCGAACTGGCGGGAAACGAATGTCGAGATCGGGGAAATGTCATCGCGATCGGCGATGTGGGGTTGAATATTCCCCGCAAGATCTTTTATATCAAAGAAATTGCTTTTAGAGTATCAAGATCGTACGGACCGGGACGATACGATCCCGAATACGAAGAAAAAGGAAAAGATTATCCCATCGGTTATGTACGCTGGACGGAAGGTCGAAATATGGAAGCATTTATCGACCTGTTAGCGGAAGGAAAAGTCAAAACAGCCCCGCTGATCTCCCATCGAATCCCGATTGCGGAAGGCGAAAAAGCATATGAGATCATTAAAGGAAAGACAAATGAACCTTATCTCGGGATTCTGATTGAATATCCGTTCCAAAATGATGAGACAATTTTTACAAAAAATACTGTTCAACTGCGGGAACCGTCTCTTCCTCAACCCGTTAATCTGGGCGTCATCGGTGCCGGTAATTATGCCAATGCCACTTTTCTTCCGATTTTGAAAAGCGCGGGGAAATCGATCCGGCTTGTCACTATCGTTTCCAATCGAGGTGCCAGCGCCCGTGAGGCAGCTGAGAAATTCGGATTCGAAAAAGCGGGTGTCAATGCCGAAACTGTCCTTAATGATCCCGACATTAACTCGGTTGTCATTCTGACACGTCACAATCTTCATAGTTCCATGGTCATCGAAGCGCTTAACCGTCAAAAAAACGTCTATAGTGAAAAACCGCTGGCCCTTGATTTTGATTCCTTACAGGCTGTTTATCAAGCCAGACAAGCCAACCCGAAGCCGATTTTGATGGTAGGTTACAATCGTCGGTTTGCCCCGTTGGCTGTTAAATTAAAAAATTTCTTGGCTGATTGCGCGGAACCTCTTGCCATGCACTATACAGTCAATGCCGGGTTTATCCCGCTCACTCATTGGACACAGGATATAGAAATCGGCGGAGGTCGGATTCTCGGTGAATGCTGCCATATGCTTGACTTTATGCTCTTTTTAACCCAATCACGACCGCTCCAGGTCAATACGATTGCTTTGCCCAATAACGGACGTTATCAGGATGATAATGTCAGCATCCAAGTAAAGTTTGAGAACGGTTCTATCGGGACCGTGGCATATCTGGCGAACGGCGATAAAAGCTATGCGAAAGAACGTTTGGAGGTCTTTGGCGGCGGAAAAATCGCGATCCTAAATGATTTTAAAACGCTCGAAACTTGGGATCGCGGGAACCATCATCGCACCAATTCACCGCTGCGAATCGATAAAGGACATGCGGCTTCCTGGCAGGCTTTTGTCTCGGCAATCATAAACGGGGAGCATGAACCGATTCCCACGGAACAGCTCTTTTATTCATCATTGGCTTCGCTCGCCGCAGTGGATTCGTTGCACAGCAATGAGATTGTGGCAGTTCCCGATCTGAATATCTTTCTCTGATTATGAAACAGTTTGAAGCTGATTGATAAGACAAAACCAAACGATGAATCCGATCTCAAAAAAAATAAAAGCGCTCCGGTCATTTGGAATAAAACGTCTCTGGTATTACGGAACATATACATTAAAGGTGAAAAGCGGTTTTTTTCAAAAGCAATCTATTCCGAAAAACAGTAAAAATGACAAAAAAAACGTTGTTTTCTCTCCTCTTCCGAACGGTCGAAAAGATGAAATCCTGCCTTTTCTTCTTGCAGATTCGAAAAGCATTCTGGAATCTGCAGGCGAAATTATCACGGTAGGCTATAGGCCGTATTCCGGCAATATCATTCGGTCTTTGGATCTGGTTCCTCCGCATAAGGATCTTTTTTGGACCCGGATACCGTCTCGAGAAAATTTAGATATCAAGGATATTTGGGAACCGGCAAGATTTTGTTGGGTGACCGCACTTTGCAGAGCTTATGTCTTGACAGGTGATCGAATTTACCCCGAATTTTTTTATCGACAGGTTCAGACTTTCATTGAATCGAATCCTCCGTATTACGGTGAGAATTGGGTATCAGCCCAGGAAGCAGCTATCCG
>JALHEL010000251.1 GCA_022837205.1 Leptolinea sp. | reverse complement strand
CCATTTTTCTCCCAGTTTCTCGTTACAGGCATCTCCCTCTATAATCCATGAAGGTTGAGCCATAATCATCCACATCGAAAGAATGTTGATATTAAATACCCCCGGATCTTTGAACGTGTATTGGATCGTATAATCGTCTAACGCTTTCACCCCTACCGTATCAAAAGAAACAGTCCCTTCGGTAGCCGTATTATATTCTTCCGCCCCTTTGATCAGGCTCAGGATATAAGCGTAGTCCGCAGCAGTAGATGGGCGGAGCACTCTTTCAACCGCATAGACAAAATCCTGAGCTTTTACCATTCTTACATTTCCGTCACAATCCAATACCTTTTCCACTTGATCCGTAGTCGGATTGTATCGTACCCAGGGAACATTCTCCAACAATTTGTAGGTGAAAACCGTTCCGTCTTCCGACATTTGTTGATCGGTAGCCATGCCGAATTCCAAGGCTCCCGAAAATTCATTTTGTCTCAGGACACCGACATTCATTGATTCAACATATTGGCTGTTATCGCTGACCAATGCCTGATCGATCGTTGAAAGGGACGTGCTTGGATACGCTACACGTAAATAGCCGGTCTCATCAGCAGCGACCAAAGATGCCGTTGAAAAGAAAACAATACAGGTAATCATAACGATTAACGCAGTCCGAAACTGTTTCATAGCTTTCCTCCGATATTTATAAATTAAACGCCTTTCGGCATACACATTTTTTAATACAGAATTTTGTAAGAATTTTTTGATAATAATCTTTTTTAAAAAGTTAAGATGATTTCAATTACAAAATGATGAACAATAGGATTTGTTCCACAGGCAGTTCTTTTTCAGTGTCGAGGGATAAAACAGGAATCTCGTGTTTTCGTAAATGATTGATTCGGAAACTACTCTCTCACAGGAATAAAGACGTTTTTTATCATCACTCCATCCAGCCTCTGAGACGATAAACGAAAATCCCGATATATTCTTTCAAAGCCGTCTCGAGAGAACTCATATTAGAAGATTGAGGAATAATGTAAGTATATAGTTTTTCCCAATTGACCGTCATCAGATTTTCCCACGATTTATCAGTATAACCATAATCGGTGGCAGCCGGAATCACCTTCAGCCCTTGAGCTTCAAAGCATCCCGCCGCCCGTCGCATATGAGTGGCAGAAGTCACCAAGATTACTTCATCCACATTCATTTTTTTCAGAACAGCGGCATCTTCCACCGCTTCTTCATAGGTATTCAGTGATTTTTCCTGCAGAATTATTTTATCTTTCGGAATTCCCAACGATTCCGCTACCTCTGCCATATCCGAAGCGACCGATCGTTTTTCGCCCGATAATAATTCATAATAAGCTCCGCCGAATAACAAATATTCCGCATATCCTTCCTTCCAAAGATCTGCGGCATAAAGAATCCGATCGCCGGCACCGCTGATTTCGACTGTTTGGCGCGGATATTCCTTGGATTCCGTCCCCCCGCCCAGCACAACGATGACCTTCGCCTTTTGGGCGCCGTCAAAAGGGAGAAAACTGTTCTCGAGATTTCTGGTTAATAGCGCGGTAGGAAAGGGATTTCCGCATACAAATAACACAATTAATGCAAAAATGACCATCCTTTTCTGCCATTTTGGATGTTTGGAAAAAGCCAACGCCAGAATTAGGCTGATAAACAAAATACCGGCCGGATATACCAGCGTTGGCAGGAATTTCGAGAGATAGACGAAAAAATCCATCCCTTATTTGCCGCCGAATAATCGAATAATCGGTCCGAACAGCCATCGGAAGAATCTTACAATAAAATTCGGCTTCTTTTCCGGTTCTTCTGACATCGGTGTGCCGGTGACCTGAGGTGTTGTTTGTCCGGCCACCTGTAACCCGATCGGGTCGCTTTGATAAATTCTTCCGTTTGAATCTTTCGCCTGAAGTTGTATATAGAATGAACCCTGTTTCAAAAGCTGATCGGGAATTGATTTTATTTCGAAAGTACACGTAGAGGCATTACACACTTTCGAAGCTTCTGTCCATTCCATCGCAAATCCGGGATATAAAGTGCGATCCGCAGTCAAATAATTGATCATATACTCTTTCATACCGGTGTAGTTCCATTTCACCGGAATATTATCCGCCGACATCTTTTCCGTAACATAAGTAAATTCGAATAAAGAAGCCGGGTTCACGGTTGGTTTCGGAGTGTTTGAGGCTTTCGGAGTATAAGGAGTCCAAATCGGATAGGTATTTCCGCCGCTTTTCGTCGGATAGGTATAGGCTGTCGGATAGTTCCATACCGGCGGCACATAAGGAATCGGTGTCGCTGTCCGATAAATCCAATATGGTGTTGCCGTATACCAATGAATCGGAGTGGCCGTCACCCAACGAATCGGTGTTGATGTAATCCAAACCGGCATGGTCGGTTTAGGCGTTGCCGTGACAACGACAATAATAATTTGATACGGAGTCGGAGATGGCCATGGAGTCGGCGAAGCGGGACGAACGGTTGCCGTCGGAACGGCGGTAAAAGTGTTGGTTACGGTTAGAGTCGGTATCGATGTAAATGTGCCGGTCGGCGGCATGGGAGTTGATGTAACGGTAGGAGTAACGGTTTCGGTCGCGGTTAATGTCACGGTCTCGACTGGCGGCAATTTCAAAACGACTGAATTTAGATTCTCTGGCGGAAATGTCTGAAGCATCTGCGCCAGAACCGGATCGGTGACCACTAACGTTTCATTATCGGACAGATTTAATGACTCCAGCGAGGTTAAATTTGCTATTTCCGCAGGAATCTCTCCCGATAATGTATTTCCGGAAAGATCTAAAACTTGCAGCTGCGTGAAATTCGCCCAGGATTCCGGAATGGTACCATCTAATCCCGGATCCGGATCCGTTCTTAAAGCAGACAATTCTTTATCGACCGTCGGACAGGTATCTTTTTTTTGATCTTTAAGCCGATCTTGCATTTTCTCGTCGGCAAGTTTATTGTCGGTTAATATCAATATTTTCAGATTGGGAGAGTTAATAAAATCCGGCAGCGATCCGGTCAGTAAGTTATGCGAAAGATCGATGACTTCAATATTAGGCATTGCAAACAAATTACTCGGAATCGTACCGCGCAGATTCATATTGGTCATTTTTAATTCTTTCAGCTGCGAAAATTGTGTTACTTCAAGCGGTATCGAACAAAAATAATTGACTTTATCGAAAAATTGTGTTACTTCAAGCGGTATCGAACAAAAATAATTGACTTTATCGAAAACAAGACCGGTGACATAGCCGTTTTCATTGCAGGTAATACCTTCCCACGTACAAGGCTCGTAACTTTTAAACCAATTTGATTCTTTTTGTCCGGTTTCGGTCATCTTATAAAAAAGCGCAGCAAGATTTTTTAATTCTTCTTCATTAATACCGGTAAAAGAAGGGGGAGTCGGCGTAGGTACCGGAGGAGTAACGGTCGGAACAGCCATTTCTTGATCTAATGTTTGTTGAATCATTGTTGCCTGCAGATTTTGCGCTTGAATCGCATCAGCGGTTTGTTGCTGTGCAGCAACATTTGTCTGCTGTAATATATCTTCATAGGCTTGCTGCGTCTGCTGCTGGGCGATAGCATCGTTATTTGCCTGTTCCGTTTGTTGTTGTTGAGCAATGGCTTCGTTATAAGCTTGCTCTGTCTGTTGTTGTTGAGCAATGGCTTCGTTATAAGCCTGCTGCGTTTGTTGTTGAGCAATGGCTTCGTTATAAGCCTGCTCTGTTTGTTGTTGTTGAGCAATGGCTTCGTTATAAGCTTGCTCTGTTTGTTGTTGTTGAGCAATGGCTTCGTTATAAGCTTGCTGCGTTTGTTGCTGAGCAATGGCTTCGTTATAAGCTTGCTCTGT
>JALHEL010000250.1 GCA_022837205.1 Leptolinea sp. | reverse complement strand
CTGCGGTTATCTCTATGCGGATGCGGGTGAAGGAGAGTCGACAACCGATCTGGTTTTTTCCGGACACAATCTGATCGCTCAAAATGGTCGCATTTTGGCGGAAGCTCAACCTTTTTCAAGCGGATACTGCGTTACCGAACTGGATTTGGAAGAACTCACATCAGAAAGACAACGGTTAACCACATTTCCTCGACAAGACGCGACCGGTTATCAAATGATTCCCTTCAATATGGAGAAAACCCCTGTCCAATTAACACGCAATATTTCCAAGAATCCTTTCGTTCCCGCCGATTCGGCCGATTTACGGGATCGCTGCGAAAAAATTCTCGCTATTCAAAGCGCCGGATTGCGGAAACGGATCAATCATACTCATGTTAAAACAGTGGTGATCGGAGTCTCCGGCGGATTGGATTCAACGCTTGCCTTGTTGGTTAGTGTTCGAGCCATGAAGGAATCGGGACATCTTCCCTCCGATGTAATTGCGGTTACGATGCCCGGTTTTGCTTGGGGTAACCTTGCGAAAAATTGACATTACCCGCAGTGTTCGCAGTCATTTCCGCGATTTGGGACAAGACGAAAATGATCATAATGTCCTCTTTGAAAATGCTCAAGCCCGAGAACGAACTCAGATTCTGATGGATATTTGCCATCAAACGGACGGATTTGTGGTCGGTACCGGAGATCTTTCGGAATTAGCCCTGGGCTGGGCGACATACAACGGCGATCACATGAGTATGTATGGGGTGAACGCCTCCGTACCGAAAACATTGGTACGATATTTGGTACGCTATTATGCGGATTATCTGGCGGACAAACAAGTTTCCGAGATTCTTTCGGATATTCTGAATACACCCGTCAGCCCCGAATTATTACCTGCCGCGGAAGGGAAAATTTCGCAATTGACCGAAAATATCATCGGTCCGTATGAATTACATGATTTCTTTCTCTACTATTTCATCCGGCACGGTTTCTCCCCCGAAAAAGTCGCTTGGCTGGCAAATTATGCATTCAAAGATACTTATAGCGCTGACGAAATTCAAAAATGGCTCAAAGTTTTTATCAAACGGTTTTTCAATAATCAGTTCAAACGATCCTGTCTTCCCGACGGACCGAAAGTCGGTTCGGTTTCGCTTTCGCCGCGAGGGGATTGGCGCATGCCAAGCGATGCCTCTTTTAAAATATGGATCGATTCGCTTGACCGATAAACCGGAGATTTTTCATTCATGACCATCGACTCGTGTAATCGAATTCGAAAAAAAATCGTAAAAATTGTGTTGCCGATCTTATTTTGCACTGTCTGTTCCGGTTGTTATTTGATTGAGACGATACAACCGACACCGTTGCCGCAAAAAACACCCACTTCCCTCATCAATATCAATGCGCTTCCGACTTTGCCGACCCTTCCGCCGGCGGTTGAGACGGCCACGCCCATTCCGGAATCCGACTTTACGTATGACACAACCGGTATTATTTTTGATCATTTAACGGAAGAACCGGTTCCTACGGAACCGAATCAGGCAGCCAGAGTGATCGGAACCGTATCGGAATTTTCCGGTTCGGATCTGATCATTAAGAATTCATCGGGAGACAGTTACACGATAACCTGCGATGATTTTTGCTTTTATGTGGATAATCGGAAAAAAATCATCTCGGGAGAAGCCGTTCGGCCGGGAGCTGAGATCGCCGTTTTCGGTGCGACCGATTCCGAAAAACCGGAAAAAATCCACGCGGATGCGATTATACTGAATGGGACGGTAAAATCTGATAAAACCCCGAAGGCTGATATGAGTTATTTGCCAAACGGAATGACCTATCAGGAATTTGAACTTGCTTCACCTCCTTTACCGGCTCCTCTCCGGCTCAATCCGCTGGAAGGATCACTCGACGACCATTTAAATAAGCGTAAAATGACAACCCTCAGCGAACGGACGAATTTTTCCTATGGTTTTTACGGTGAAACCTATTCCACTTCATTAGAATATGATACTGAAGGGAACCGGGATCCCTATTACCCGACACGTTCCAACCTAACAATCTATTCCAACGGATATGAATTTTACAGTTTTTGGTTCCCGCATGTCGAAAGTCCGTTTTTTTATAATTGGGGAATTGTAAATTACGGCGGGGATTGGTATTTGCCGATCCGGATGACGGTTGATATCAATCCGGATCCCGATATCACGGAATTAATCTATTCTGACCGCACGATTATGAGTCAAATGAATTTTGATAAGTCATTCAACTACATCCGTTCTTTCGGCTTTTCGATCATTGGTTACAATTTATTCTATTTTTATCAACGTCCAGGGGGATATGGGATAGCAATCAATCGGGTGGATTATCCACTCAATTTTGATGAGATTATTTTCGGATTGGTCGGTGATTATCAGGATTTAAACCCGTTTTATTCGGATACGCTGATCACTTTCTTCGGCTTGCGCGGGAATACATGGTACTATGTAGAACTGACCGCACCGGAAGAGTAATAGTGTAGTAATACAGGATTGAAGTATGGCGAAAGGATACGGATCGGAAGGGCTTGTTTCGTTTTCCTTTCGTTCATAAGTTTTGATGATTTTTATTGATTTTTTTCTCGGACGGCACAAGTATAATTAATCAGAAATTTGGAAAAATTCTGCTATCTCGAATAACTACGGAGGAATCGCATGAGTCTGAAAATCAAATTCGGTACGGATGGCTGGCGGGCATATATCGCCGAAGATTATACATTTGATAATTGCCGGCGCTGCGCCCAAGGTTTCGCGAATTATTTGTTGAAAAAGGACAAAAAAGGAGAATGCGTTGTTGTCGGATATGACAAGCGTTTTCATTCGGAAAATTTCGCAGCCGCCTGCGCGGAAGTCATGGCGGGAAACGGATTTAATGTCCTTTTGACTCAGGAAGCGACTCCGACACCCGTTATTTCCTATGCGGTCGTCGATAAAAAAGCAATCGGAGCTATCAACATTACAGCTTCCCATAACCCTCCTTCGGATAACGGATTCAAAGTCCGAGATGCGACCGGTGGTGCGATTGACCCGCAGGGGCTTTTGGAAATTGAGGCCGGTATACCGGATGATATGAGCGATGTCAAACGGATTCCGCTGAATGACGGTCTGGAATCCGGAAGAATTGAATTCTTCGACGCTTCTGTCAACTATATCAGTCACCTAAAAGATCTGATTGATTTGGAACCGATTCGAAAATCCGGTTTAAAAATCCTCGTCGATCCGATGTGGGGAAACGGATCGGGCTGGTTCAAGCGATTGCTGGGTGGAGATAAGACAGAAATCATTGAAATTCACAATGAACGAAATCCGATCTTTCCGGAAATGAAACGCCCCGAGCCTATTCCGCCGAATATTGATGTGGCTCTAAAAAAGACGGTCGAATTGGGTGCCGATGTCCTCCTGATCACCGACGGAGATGCGGATCGCTGCGGTTTGGGAGATGAAAACGGCGTTTTCTTGAACCAACTGCAGGTAATGGCTCTTTTAACCCTATATTTACTCGAAATTCGCAAAGAGCGGGGAGCGATTGTCAAGACCCTTTCCACAACAACGATGCTCAATAAATTGGCTAAGATATATGGTGTCCCGATTTATGAAACCGGTGTAGGATTCAAATATGTCGCGCCTAAATTTAAGGAGACAGATGCAATCATTGGGGGAGAAGAATCGGGCGGATATGCCTTCCGCGGGAATGTTCCGGAACGGGATGGGATCCTCGCTAATCTTTATTTCCTTGATTTTATGGTAAAAACCGGTAAAACCCCATCTCAATTGCTTCAATGGTTGTTTGAAATTGTCGGTCCCCATTATTATGAACGAATCGATACC
>JALHEL010000249.1 GCA_022837205.1 Leptolinea sp. | reverse complement strand
ATAAAAGAGTTTATCATTCCGATTTCATAGGAAATTTGATCTAATTGATAAGATAATCGCATTTTTTCTCCAAAATAACAATCTTTATAAATGTTTAATCACCCGCCCGAAATTTCTCTTTCTTATCATATAAAAGCTATATTTCCATTTTTATCATATATTTCCGAATTCGGGAAATATTTTTTTATTTTCCTCTTATCAAATTCAGGGTTATAGTATAATTCGCGTTGTTTTCGATCATCTTCTTATAAAGGAAAGAATATGTTTAATCAATCTGATCTTCCGGAATGGCAGCGAGATGCTACTTCTCCTGACCAATATCATTGTTGTGAGACTCGTCGCGGGCGAGAATTTATTGTTCGTATGATGACCGGTTCCGATCCCGTTCTTGCGATTCAAAAATTTGCAAAAGAACAAAATATCCGTTTCGGTAAAGTCCATGCCACATTTATGGGCGGATTTCAACCCTGTCATTATTATGTTTGGGTTCCGGATATTGCTCATCCGGATAATTGGCATCTTGAGGGTGAAGCAATCAATACGAATTTGACTATGTTATGCGCAATAGGAGGAATGATCGGACAACGCCCTACCGATGATGGCGGAGAAGAACCTTTTGTCGCAATGCATTTTGTCGCAGGCGGAGCATGGGATACCGGAACAATCGCCGGCCATTTGCTCGAAGGAACCAGAGTTAAAGGTTGTATGCAGGTTTTTGTTACCGAATTATTGGATATTGAGGTTCTGAAACCGGTGGATGTTTTCGGAGAAGCTTATACTCATCCGGAAAACTTTTATAAAAACGTAACAAAATAACCATTAAGTTTTCGTTTATAAAGAAGGAGGTCTATCAGCAGATGGCCTCTTTCTTTGTCATATTAACTTCAGAAAGATAAATAGAATTGTACAAAATATCAGCGTTCCCGCCATCCAAAGCCGTCCGAGACGAAATTTAACTTGAAATTTCTTCTCAAATATTTGCGGAAAGAACAGAATGATGACCAGCATAATGGTTAATCGCAAACCGTCATCCAAGTATTTTTGCGGAATTCCAAATAAGATAAATCCTAAAATGATCCCCAGGGAAATACCGATGATCACGTTGTATCGTTTCCATTTTTGATCCTCATCCCGGTTCGATTCTTTAACTTCCGGTTCCGCCTCTTTTTTTTGTTTAGCAGGGAAATCGCGATCAAATTCGTTAACTGCTTTCTCGTCTACCTGAAAAGCCGGATCAAATAATACTTTCCCGGTGACGCCCTCCAATCCTTTCGGTCTTAATTCTTTCACCAATAAATTATCGGGGTTCTCCGCTTCGGAGGCGCGAATATGATAATTGCTTGCTTTTTCAAAACCAAATTGCGCGTAATAAGCCGGATCACCCAACACAACAACTGCTTGAAATCCTGTTCTTTCAGCCTCTTCCAATGATTTAGAGATTAACTTTTTCCCGATCCCCAAGCCTTGATATGCCGGTAAGACTCCGATCGGACCCAGACAAATTATCGGATGATTTAACCCGTTATAATCAACAACTTGCGCCTTACTGGAGATAATGCCACCGACAATCCGCTGATCCGTTTCCGCGATCCAATCCAGTTCGGCTATATAAGCGGAAGATTGGCGAAGTTGATGATATATGTAATGTTCGTTACATCCGGGACGATAAAGATCCCAAAATGCCTCTCGGAGTACATTTTCCACTTCTCGGCATTCATCGGGATATCCGTGTCTGATGATTGTTTCCATATTTCGATTTCCTATCTTCGGGATGAAAGATGATGTCTTTTTTCAAATGGATGATCTTATTCATCGATGTCGATTGCAACCAAGGCGGCACCGATTGCACCGCAGATTTCCGGCTCGTCGGGAACGATCACTTTTCCGCCCAGCTTTTCTTCGACCGCATTCACGACGCCGGCATTTCGCGCCACTCCTCCCGTCATCATCCATTCCCGTTCCAGCACTTTTCGCCCCGCCAATGATAACACTTTAGCGGCAATTGACCGGTTTAATCCGTGAATAATATCTTCAACCCGTTTCCCCGAAGCAATCAGAGAAACAACTTCTGATTGTGCAAAAACGGAACACATACTGGAAATCACGATATCTTCTTTTGTGTCGATCCCGCGTGTCCCCATCTCTTCCATTGTCAATCCCAAAGATTGAGACATCAGTTCCAAAAAGCGACCCGTACCTGCGGCGCATTTATCATTCATCACAAAATCATAAACATTGCCGTTTTCATCCAAACGAATAACTTTACTGTCCTGTCCGCCGATATCAATGACAGTCCGTACGGCAGGATTCAGAAAAAAAGCACCTTTGGCATGACAGGTAATTTCCGTTACTTCTTTTTCCCGAAAAGAAATCCCCGCTCTCCCGTAACCGGTTGTTACCGTTCGCGAAATTTGTTTGCGCTTTATATCGGCTTTCAATAAAGCTTCCTCTAATGCTCGATTGGCGCTTTCCATAATTTGTACACCGGTCGGGATAGTAGAAAACGCAAGAATTTGCTTCTTGTTATCCATGATGACAGCGTTCGTGGTCGTTGATCCGCTGTCGATTCCGGCATAGTAACCGCTCATTCTTTGATTTTTACCGGTATGGTTCATTTTCCTCGTAGGTTTCACATTTTCAAAAAAAGCTTGCAGACGCGTTTGCAGCTGACCGATTCCCTGAATCGTATAATCCGTTTCAATTTTCAACAGCGGAACATGGAGATTTCCACGCAGAAGCGCATATTCAAATCCATAAAAATCACAAAATGCCACAGTATTGTATATCACTCCCCGTAAATCGGGATCTTCCGTCAAAGATCGACGAGATGCAATATCTGTCATACGCATACAAGCCGGTTGAGACAGAAGTTCATGTGCATACCATTCCATCAACCGATCAAGATTGTTTCCGATCGGAGTCCCGAGGCGGCGATTGCCGGTACACGTTTGATTTCGAATCGGATAAGGAGAAATGGACTGAATTTCATTGAGTATTTCATTTCCGATTCTGGCGCCCAAAACGGCGATATAAGGACCAGAAGGCTGCTCTTCACGTGAAAATGCCGATCGAAACGTTTCCGGATGGAATTGCGTTTCAGTCAGTTCTTCCAGTTGCTGAACAATCCGTAACAATTCCTCTTTATAAAGTTTTTGTCCCCTTTCGTCTTGCCGATGAGGTAAAGCAATCCTCATGATTTTCTGCCCGGCGGATTCCAATACATCCGCCGTTCGCCGAATCGAATCACAGCAATCCGTGAGGACAAGCACGCCGGTATTATTTACAATCCGATCAGCCAACAATACCCGCGAAAAACCACACATATTCCGATGGGTTAA
>JALHEL010000248.1 GCA_022837205.1 Leptolinea sp. | reverse complement strand
CCGACAAACCGATTTAGGGATCAAAAAACATTGGATGCTTATCGAGAACTGCTCTTATCAACGATGGAAAAGTTATCCAATGAAATGGGATATCGAAGTGATCGGATCATTGCGAATCCATAAAACAGAAATAAGAGGAATTCAAATCCAAATACAGGAGGAATGAAATGATATTAGAGGACAGAATTCAAGCAGATGTCAGTACATGGCGAGAAAGGGTTAATCGGCTGACAAAAGAACATGGCGATTTTGTGATATCCAATGTAACCGTTTCGCAAATTTTCTCGGGAATTCGGGGAGTTCCGATTCAAGTGAGCGATATATCTTATGTAGATCCCGAAAAGGGAATTCGATATCGGGGATATACGATTAACGAAATTCTCTCTCTGCTCCCGAAACTGCCGGACACAAATTATCCGTTAGTCGGGGGTGTCTATCATTTGTTGATGGGGAATGAGTTGCCGACGATGGAAAAAGCGCTGGCGATCGAGAATGAATGGAAGAACCGTTCAGAAGTGCCTGATTATGTTTTCCGAATCATTGATTCTTTTCCTGAAAATGCTTCAACGATGGCGATGTATTCCGCTGCGATTCTGTCCATGTCCTCCGATTCAAAATTCTCAAAAGGCTATCATGACTCCCTGCGGAAGGAAGATTATTGGAAAGCGATGTTGGATGACAGTTTGGATTTGACCGCAAGATCTCCTCAAATCGCAGCATACATTTACAACAAAAAATATCGTAACAACGAACAGATCGGTCCCAATAAGTCGTTGGATTATGCCGCAAACTTTGCACATATGATCGGAAAAGGTGATGACCCGCTTTATGCCGATTTGATGAGGCTTTTCATTCTGCTGCATGCCGATCACGAAAACGCCAACGTCAGTGCTCATACCGCTCATCTGGTCGGTTCGGCTTTATCCGATATTTATTTATCCTGTTCGGCGGGTTTAAACGGTTTGGCGGGCCCGTTACACGGTCTTGCAAATCAGGAATGCTTTAATTGGCTGCTTGACCTTTACAATACCTATCAGGGCGTTCCTACCAAACAACAAGTCACCGAGTATATTCAGAAAACATTGGATGAGGGGAAAGTTATTCCGGGTTACGGGCATGCCGTATTGCGTTGTATCGATCCTCGTTTTGAAGCCGAAAGACAATTTGCGGAAAAATATTTCCCCGATGATGAGTATTTCCGGACCGCGATGGTCGTATTTGAAACAGCGCCCGATATGCTGAAAGCCACCGGCAAGGTGAAAAATCCGTGGCCGAATGTGGATGCGTTGAACGGTACATTGCAGTATCATTTTGGTGTGACTCAGTCCGATTACTATACGGTGCTGTTCGGTTTGAGCCGTATGCTCGGATTTACCTGCCACATTGTCTGGGCGAGAGCATTAGGAAAGCCGATCGAGCGGCCGAAAGCATTGACCACACGCTTGTTGGAATCAATGATTGCTGAAGAGAAGAAGCAGGAAGCCACTAAATAAGAAAAAGCAGAAAGAAAAAACAGATATATTGAAAAATATATCTGTTTTTTTGTGTATAGATTGATCGAGAAATGCGCTATTTGCGGCGATAAAAATATCTTCCGGAAAAGAAGAAGACCGTCGTCAATAAAATAATAGAAGCAATTCCGATAAAATATGTTTTCGTGCTTGCTTTCGGCAAATGATTCGCAGCGATCAGAGTGGGAGTCGGAGTCATACTGGGCAGAGGTGTCATCGTCAAAGTTTGCGTCGGAGAAGGGGTTTCTGACGGAAGAGGTGTTAAAGTCGGCGGAACTGTTACAGTCGGAGTAACCGGAATAAACAACTTCCATCCGACTCCAAGCGTTGTGCTTTCATCGATACCGTTCCAGCGCATTAATTCCTGAATCGTAGTCCCCCATAATTTGGCGATTGAAGAAAGTGTTTCCCCTTCCGTGATGACATGTCGATATTTTCCCTCACTGTCAGCGGTCGGCAAAACCGTCGGTAAAACGGTGGAAGTAGGCGCTTGCCCGGCTGATCCTCTTTCGGGTATTAACAGTTTTTGTCCGAGGCTGATGGATTCGATGTCGACAATGTTGTTCCAAGTGGCAATATCTTCGATTGTGACACGGTACGCGGTAGCGATCGACCATAGGCTTTGACCGTTTTCAACTACATGATAGGTTTTCCCGTCAGGACCCGGAGTAGCGATTTTTATACTGGCGATAATCTGAGACATGTCAATGACGGTTGTCGAGTTTCCGGTTCCTGTCGATGAGCCGCCGGATGAAGAAGATGCCGCCGAATAACCGCACCCGTTTTTGTCGGCGGGATAAGCGGCTTGGACAACATAATAAACCTTTCCGTTGACTTCGGCAACGCCGGCTCCGATATGACAGTAAGACGGATTGGTAGCCGGAATCATGTGGTCATAATCTGACCAAGCAGCCTGAATTGCCGATAAAGTCGTTGGACCGACCATGAAATTTTCAGTGGCAAAGGCTTTGTTCCCGTTATTGTAACCAAATTGAGAGACTCTGCCGCTGACATCTCCGATATGCCAAGACATATTATTCTGTGCCATGACCAAGGCGGTGTTTTGGGCGCATGCCATCAATGCGGAATCGACGGAAAGGGCTCCCAAACCGTTTGCAGCTCTCATTCCGTTGATCAAAGAGATTAAATCAGATGCCGTCACAGAATTTTCGACGGCATAAACGGGCTGAATCGAATTCCGTCGCAAAAAATCAGCCCGATCTTTGCAGTTCAGGCTGAAAAAAAGGAGAAAAACCAAAAAAAAGAAAAAACTTTTCCGCATTCAGAATTGTTGAAAAATACTCTTCACCTATTTAACCGGCGCAACATCTGTTAAGCGTGGCATTTGAATAATAATTAAATCATCCGCATCGCTGCCGCCGTTTGCCTGTACTTCAAAGGTGTAGGTTAAACTTTGATCATGATATCCATAATCGCTTAATTGGATATTCCATTCCGTCACATAGCCATCGTTATTTTCTTGGGTTTCCGTAACGCGTTGTTCAGTGCTTCCTTCCACCTGCACAAATAAACGAACAAAGTTGTCACAACCCGGTGCATTGGGAGGACAGGATACGGCTGCCCGTAACCATGTACCGCGAGGAACTCGAATTGGACCGAAAGTGACTCTGGTTTTGCCATTTTCTTTTAAGGGGGGACCGATCACTATGGATGGTTGTCCCGCATAATTGCTCTCTACTGTCGGTGAAGCGGAATAATACGCGACTCCTCTGCCCGATGAACGGTCGGATGATCCGCAGAAGAACAAACCGCTGTCATCCGAACAAATGGCACCAAAGAACAAACCGCTGTCATCCGAACAAATGGCACCAGCCAGATTTTCATAAAAGTTATATTGCGATCCCACCTTGAACTTTGACGATAACGGATACCCTTCCGCGGAATCTCCACCTTTAAATATCTGTCCGTCGGGCGACTTCAATGCCCAATAGGTGCTATATTCTCCCTGTTTCTCGGGAGCGGTAATTATCACGGATATGATCGCAGATTCCCCGTTTTTAAGAAGTTTATCTGAGGTAAACAGCGGAAATTCCTTTGCGGTTCCGACATTATCTCCGGACAAATAAACAATACTGTAATATTTGGTCCATTCACAAGTACCGGTGTTTTGGACGTACCATGATTTGGTAAAAGTGGTCAAAGGCAATGTCATTGTTCCATCCGGGAATGTAACATCCGATAAAAATTCGAATTTATTGGTACAGGCCGCGGAACCGCTTCCGGAACCGAGGGAAAGAGTCGGAGTACCGCCAATTTCGGGAAGGACGTTTTCCTGCATATCGAGATAGACTTCGGTTGCCAGGCTGCTTACTTTCCGGTCCACCTCGGCTGCGATTTGGGTATTTTGTGTCTGTTGGGATTGATCCAATTTCGCTTGATCCAAAAGATCCTTTTCTTCCAAAGCGGAGGAGATACCGGCCTGAATGGTGGCATCCAAATTGATAGGTTCCGGTGAATGATAAGTACATCCCGATACCAAAGAAAGGAATATTAATCCACTTAAAAGCGCAAATTTTTTCATTTAACCTCCACTTTAACCCAAATCGGCTTATCCCGGTTTGAACCGGCTCCAAAACGGATGCCGGAAGGGCTTTCGAATAACCAATATCCGGCATAGGATCCGCTTTGTTCAGGGGCAATCATATAAACAGATACTTCAATTGTATCATTAGGCTTAACAGAAGTACCGACCGGTAAACCGGTCCGATCCAATGCGGACATTTTATCACCGTCGCTGAATACAACGGAATATGCCTCGGTCCAGGTACAAGTGCCGGTATTTTGAATTTTCCAGGTCTTCGTAAAGGGTTTACCGGCTTTCACTACGGTTTTGTCGGGGATTGTGATATCTTCGACAAATTTCAAAGAATCGATGCAGGAAGCGGGTGTATTTTCAACTACGCTGTTTTCTTTTTTTCTTAAAGCCTCCGGTACCGAAGTTCCCCGAAACGGTGCTGCGACAACGGATGCCGTCGGAGTCGGGGTTTCGGTTATATTTTCAATCAGGCTCGGTTGTTTTGCTTCCATTGTCGCGAGCTTTTGGTCAACATCAAACATTATCTGAGTGGAAGCTTTAGAGACCGCTTCATCCACTAACCAATAGACTGTTTT
>JALHEL010000247.1 GCA_022837205.1 Leptolinea sp. | reverse complement strand
GACCAGTGCGCAAGGACATGATATGACCAAAAAAACCAATCCGCGATAAAGCCATGGGCTCCAAGAACCGCCACCGATGAGCGGTGGAATAACCGCGATTAGAAATGCCAGTCCGATAACGATCGGGGTGTAAATCTTTGAAAATTTGGTGATAAATTTTTCGGTAGCCGCTTTTTTCTCGCTGGCATTTTCGACCATATCCAAAATTCGATTGACTGTCGATTCGCCGAAAGTTTTGTTTACCCGAATCGTCAGTACACCCGATTGATTAATCGAGCCGGACAAAGAAGGATCTCCCGGAAAAACTTCCCGCGGTACGGATTCTCCCGTCAGAGCGGACGTATCCAACATCGAATGTCCTTCTTCCACTATGCCGTCCAGCGGGACCCTTTCGCCCGCTTTCACCTGAATTAAATCTCCGATTTTGACATCGGCCGGATTTACCCGAAGCGTCCCGTCGCCCGTGACTAAATTGGCATAATCGGGGCGGATATTCATCAGACTTGCGATTGATTTTCGCGAATGATCGACCGCCGATTCCTGCAATAACTCTCCGACCTCATAAAAAATCATCACGGCAACCGCTTCCGGGAACTCTCCAATGGCAACGGCTCCAATTGAAGCGATACTCATCAAAAAGTTTTCGTCGAACCAATTTCCGTGCCGGATACTGTTGATCGCCTTTCGAATAACTCTGATGCCGGCGATAAGATAGGCCAAAAGAAACAGAAAAATTCGCATCGCGCTCGCTTCGGGTTGCATGCTTCCCGCAACGGCGAGAATGGCCGATAAAACGAACGTAATTATCCTTTTCCTGAATTTTTTCGGTTTTCTTTCTTCTTTTTCAAAAGAATTTTCGGCCGGAGAGTACTCTTTCAGCGTTGTTTCCGGTTCATAAGTATGGACAATTTCCTCTAATTCCGAAAACAGCGGAATTTCATTTTCCGTTTCGGTTTCTATTTCAAGTGTTTGTGTGGCAAAATTCACGGTGGCATTTCGGACGCCGGGAATATCGTTTATTTTTTGTTCAATATTGGATGCGCAAACGGGACAACCTAAACCGGATAATTTGTATTGTTTTTCCATACTTTCCTTGTTTTACAACTCGTTGATATGTTCCAATCCTTTTTCAAAAATCGAACGGACATGGTCATCGGCCAATGAATAAAAAACCTCTTTCCCTTCACGACGCGGCTTGACCAGATTTTCCTGACGTAAGATGCGTAATTGATGCGAAATAGCCGATTTCGTCACGTTCAATAAAACCGCCAGATCACAGACACACATTTCATGAATGTCCAACGCCCAAAGAATTTTGATACGTGTCGTATCTCCAAAGACTTTGTATAAATCGGCCAGATCATAAAATTGCGGTTCATCCGGCATCTGTGCCTGTACGGCTTTCACCGTATCTTCATGCAATACCGTGCAATCGCTGAAATTCTCCGCTTCCGTCATAATTTCCTTTCTGAAAACAATTGATCAATTGTTCAACTGTTATTTTATTCCGATTTTGTCATTTGTCAAGAAGGGGATTGACATAACTTTCGATATTCATCCCAAAACATTTCGATTAACGGTTAAAATGGGAAAAGCTGGAAACCTTTTTTACGAACCGGATCGGCATTGCGTTTTGATTTGATCCGGAAATATGTGCGGAAAAGGAAGATGTTGAATGAGTACTGAACAGAAAATTAATGGAAACATATATATCTCTCATCGGGCGATATCGACCATTGCATATCATGCAGCCCTTGAGTCTTACGGATTGGTTGGTTTAGCTCCGAAGAATAAAGCTGCCGGACTTGCGAATGTTTTGATTAAAGATCCGACTCTCGGAGTGAGTATCGAGTTTGACGGATCCGGTGTCGGGATCGATCTGTATATTGTTGTCGAATACGGAACAAGAATCACATCGGTCGCATCGAGTGTGGCTGATAATGTGAGCTATCAGGTTGAAAATCAAACGGGTCTAACCGTTAAATATGTCAACGTCCATGTACGCGGATTACGCGTCAGCTGCCCGGATTAATGGGGGGATTCTAAGGAAAGAAATATCAGGAGAATTATGGAATTTATACCCAATAATCCGCAAACGGATCAAAAAACAAACGTATTAACCGTATTAAACGCGCAGCAAGTCAAATCTTTGATCAGAGCCGGTTTACTTTGGCTGAAGACAAACCAAGAAATTGTTAACTCATTGAACGTTTTTCCTGTTCCCGACGGAGATACCGGATCCAATATGGTATTAACGATGCAAGCCGGTTGGAATGAAATCGTCGATTCACCCGCCGACAGTGTCGATGTGTTGATCAATCAGGTAGCTCGGGGGGCATTGATGGGTGCTCGCGGAAACAGCGGCGTGATTCTGTCCCAATTTTGGCGCGGATTTTCCCGTGCGATCGACCATCAACCGGTTTTAACGATGGAATTATTTGCCGGCGCGCTGACGGAAGCCAAACGGACGGCTTATAAAGGTGTTGTTCGCCCGGTTGAAGGCACGATGCTGACGGTTTTAAAAGATACATCCGAAAAAGTGAATCAATGTCTTCCGGATTGTAAAGATTTCCTGCAACTGTTTCAAATCACCGTTGCCGCAGCGGATGAATCGGTAAATCGCACCCCGGAACTATTACCGGTTTTGAAGCAAGCCGGTGTAGTGGACTCCGGCGGCAAAGGGCTATTTTTTATCTTTGAAGGGTTTTTAAGATCATTGGAAAATAAACCGTTGGATGTAAATCCGGAAGTTATTGAAATTGTGCCGATTGATTTGATGAAAGAGGAAGAATCGATCGAACCCGGGCAGGATTATGAAGTGGTGGTTGATTTTGTGCCCAATACCCAGTTGGAACTTTCCACTTTCTACGACAGATTACAAGATATCGGAACTTCGGTGCAAGTCGGCGAGGGTGATAATAATTATCGGATGCACATCCATGTTCCGGCTGAGAATCTTTATGAGCCGATCAATTATATTCTGACATTGGGAACCGTAACCAAAGTCGCCATCGAAAATCTGGTGGCTCAAATGGAAGATTTACGCCGGCAGCAGCAATGCAAATATGATCTGACTCCTATCCGGGACGGTCAAATCGGTGTGGTAGCGGTGTCACCTGGGGACGGAATATCGCGTATTTTTGCCAGTTTAGGCGTCGGGAAGATCATCCGCGGCGGACAAACAATGAACCCCAGCACTGAAGAGATTTTGAATGCGATCGAATCCTTACCGACCGATAAGGTGATTGTCCTTCCCAATAATAAGAATGTGATTTTGGCTGCCAATAATGCCATCACTCAGACGAACAAAAAAGTCGCCGTCATTCGCAGCAAAAATGTTCCGCAGGGGATCAGCGCGATGCTTCGGTTGGATCCGGATGGGGATTTC
>JALHEL010000246.1 GCA_022837205.1 Leptolinea sp. | reverse complement strand
GCCTTAGCTTTATTTTGTTTTTCCCAAAGTTCATCCGCAACCGGTGCCCATTTCTCAGCCGCCGCTTTCGTTTTTGCCGTCAATACGTCAACGTCTTCCGGAGCTTCCATATCCGTCGATTTTGCACCGGAAGCTTTCACCATTCTTGCCAAAGCCTGCGGATTATCCAACAGCGGGCAAGGTCGCAAATGGTTTCCATTAAACGGCTGTCCTTTACGATATTCCGCGAAGATCGGTGATTTCAAAGCATCCAACAGAGACATATCATGAATATTGGCATTGGAATAATGAATAAATGCGCAAGGTTCAACGTCTCCGGCGGCATTAATATGCAGATACCGTCTTCCGCCGGCGATGCAGCCGTTTGTAGAATCTCCATCATTCCAAAAATCCATTGCGAACAGCGGTTTGGTCGCCCGAATTTCACGAACGCGATGATACATATATTTCCGTTGTTCCGGAGTCGCCAGCAAATCGGGAACGGCATCCTTTCCGACCGGAATATAAGTGAAATTCCATGCGAATTTGCAGCCGCGGGCAATCATATCATCGACAAATTCATCCGAGCCGACGCTCTCCGTATTATAGCGATGATAGCAGGTTGAATAGCCAAACAGCAGTTTATTCTTTTTCATCAAGTCCATTGCGGCGATAACTTTTCGATAGGTTCCTTTACCACGCCGCATATCCGTTGCCTCTTCATTTCCTTCGATCGAAAAGGCGACAGCGAAATTGCCAACTTCCAGCATCTGTTTGCAGAATTGATCATCCACAAGGGTTCCGTTGGTAAAAGAAAAGAAATAGCAATCCTGGTGAGCTTTGCAAAGCCGGATAATATCATCTTTTCGGATAAGCGGTTCGCCGCCGGAAAAGATATAAAAATAGATTCCCAGGTCGACACCCTGATTCACGAGCGAATCGAGCGTCTCATAAGATAAATTGTTTTTATTCCCATATTCGGCAGCCCAGCAACCGGTACAATGCAGATTGCAGGCGCTGGTCGGATCAACCAGAATCGTCCACGGAACGTTCATATCATATTTTTTCTCGACCGCTCGTGCTTTTGCTTCGCCTTTCAAACTGGCATTGATCATGAAGCATTCAATCACTTTTTGCAGGCATTTCGGATCGATATCCTCGCTGACGCCTTCAATAAATTTGTACCAGTTACCGTTTTTATCATCCAGGATTTTGCGGATACCATTAATTTCTTTTTCATGCAGGTGACCCTGATCTATTTTTTCCGCCAAGTTGAGCATCTTAGGCAGTTTTCCCAACGGATCCGTCACGACATAATGAATAATCAGCTCTTCGATTGAATCTTGTATATTTTTCATTTTTCCTCCTTTACTATTCCCATTTCTATACAAATCATCGGTCGTCGGTCATTGAATTGACGTTAAAAATAAATTAATGAAATTCTGTTTTATGCCTCCGTTTGTAAAATGATATCGTTTCCCGAAACGAATGAATTTGAAAGTGTCCGGATCGAATTGAGCATAGCCGTTCGCATTTTGGATTCGGATAAGCCGCAAATTTTTTGATACGTCTCATAGTAAACTGCAAAATTGATGATCGAAACAGGATGAAAGAAGAATCTCAGAAAAATAAAGTTATTCGAAAGAGGAAAATCGGCATTGGCTTCGCGAATGGTTCGAATAATGGGGTTCTCGGCTGCCTTTCCAAGCTCTTTGATAAATTGAATCAAATCATTTTTATGCTTGCTTTCCTTCAAGGATTCGGTCATCAAAATTCGGATCAGTTTTCGATTGTTCATGGCATAATCCAAAATTTGATTATTGAAATTTTGAATATGGGAAAGGAAATTTTCAAGAGCGGCTTCGTTGGCAAAATGGAGCCGATCTTTCATGATGCAGAGCCGTCCGTCTTGTATCATTTGGCGGATACTCTTTTGAACAAATGTTGTCGAAAGTGAAGTGACATTATTCAAGATTTGGTTCAAAAGTTGATCTAAGATGGCTTCTTTGTTATCGAAATAGTAATAAATTAAGGCTTTGTTCACGTCCGCGGCTTCGGCGATTTCATTTACACGGGTCCCGTCAAAACCCTTTTCGGAGAATAGTTTAACTGAAGCGCCGATAATCCGCTCTTTCGCTTCTTCCCGGGAGAAATGATTTTTTTCCATTTTCAGCTCTTTATATCTGATTTAACTAACCGGTAAGTTAAATTTACATCGAAAAAAAAGGATTGTCAATAAGGACTTTCGGAAAAGTCATCCTTCACCCAAAATGATCGTAACGAACAGCGAATGATTTGATCATTTTTACTTAAATCGGGATGATTTTCCTGATTTTATCTTTTCGGTAAGAAAAATCGCAGGAAATAAATCATGGGAAAAATATGAAGATTTACCGGATCCGATGGATGATTGTCCGATATTCACAATTCAGGCTGATATGATTCAGCCGGCAAATTTTTTCGCCTTCGATTATCGGCCATTGCTCGAGATAAACAGGCGTGCCGGCATATAAAGGCGTTACGGACAAAATGATTTTTTTCGGAAAATTGAACTGTTTCAGCCCGATTTCCCATTCCGTTCCTGCATAGAAATCATCCGCTGAGAGTTTCCCGTCGACGATTAATCTTGCCTGATCGCCCTGATAACCAACGAAAAGGTAACAGTTTTCAACATCGGTGGGATAGTTAAGGGTGATCTCATAATCTGTCTGTTCCGGCGTCTGCCTGACGATTCGGAACTTTGCTTCGGCCGGATTTCGATTCGGATCAAATCCCGGATGCCGCACTTCATAAACGGTAAAATCACCTTCCCCACCGATCCGGACGGCATTTTGGGGCGGCTTCGGGAAATCGGGATATATGCTCAATTCGGCGATTCCCCGACCGATCATCTCCAATCGATCCCGATTTTGCAAAACCACATCTTCCGAAAGGAGCAAATGATCCCCGGCCGGAAGCCGAATTTTCCAGGCATTCATCGCTTGCTTTTTGCTGAGGGTTATGATTTTGTGATTCAAAGGTTCATGATCGAATTGATATTGCGGCGGAAAATCGGAATAGAAGACGGTCGTGTCATCGTTGATTTTACAAAGAGGGGTGGCGGCGGCTGATTTAAGGATTGAATTCCCGATAGGAAGGTTGAACGGGAAAAAGAAATAATCTCCGTCACGAATATCCGTTATCGGGAACTCAATTGTCTCATCGGGTAACGTCACCCGCAGGCTTGTTTGCGGATGATCCGCCATCTTTTGTCGCCGTTGGTAATTATTGACAAACAAATAGCCATTTTTTCCGTTATCACGAACGGCTGTGCGCAAATCCCGATTGTTTTTCGGATCAAGCGGATTTGAACTCGGAAATTTAGCCGGCATTTTACAAAGCTCTTCACCAAAGTCATGAAGAAAGAGAGCAAA
>JALHEL010000245.1 GCA_022837205.1 Leptolinea sp. | reverse complement strand
CCGTCGGAAGCGACACCCGAAAGCACAGAAAAAGTGTAAAAAAGAGGGAAGCCCTCTCACATCTCCTTCCCGGCAGGCTTGCCAAAAATCAAGTCCCATTCCGGTTAGCGGCTGTATCACATCTCCAACGGCATTCTGATAATCGATTTCATTAGAGAACGCCGTTTCTTCAAAAAGGGACTTGAGAGGGAAGCCCTCTCATATCTCTCCCCGGCAGGCTTGCCAAAAATCAACCATCACCCCGGTTACTCTTCGGATAACATATTCAAAAGCATTCTAATAACCAACTTCATTCGAAAATCTCATCTCTTCGAAAAGGGACTTGAGAGGGAAGCCCTCTCATATCTCCCCCCGGCAGGCTTGCAAAAAGTCCGGCTCCATTTTGAATCTATCCGCTGAAAACGGAAACCTTCCGCCATTTTGTCAGATTTTTCCCTCATTCACAACCGTGTTAATAAAATGTTTATCCGAATTTGGTATAATTTTTAGGATATTAAAACAGGAAGGGAGCTATTATGGCTCAAACTTTGACAACATGCCCACGCTGTCAGCATCAAATGACGGCGAATATTCAACAGATTTTTGATCTTCATGAAGATCCCTCGGACAAGGAAAAACTTCTGACAGGCCAGGTAAATATGGCTGTTTGCCCGTCTTGCGGCTATCAGAGTGCAATCGGCGTCCCTTTGGTTTATCATGATCCCGAAAAAGAATTACTTTTGACCTACTTTCCTTCCGAACTCGGGCTGCCGATCAACGAACAAGAGAAAATTTTGGGCCCGTTGATTAACAAAGTAGTGGAGCGCTTACCGTTGGAAGAGAGAAAAGGTTATCTGCTGCGACCGCAGGCGATGCTTACCTATGATACGTTGATCGAAAAAATCCTCGAAGCGGACGGCATTACCAAAGAGATGATTCAAAACGAGGAGAAAAAAGTTAACCTATTAAGGCAATTATTAACCTGCTCCGAAGAATCCATTCCCGAAATCATCAAACAGGAAGAGGCGCAGATTGACCAATCTTTCTTTACACTTTTTACAAATATTCAAGCAAGCGCCGTTCAATCCGCCGATGATGCAACCCGTAAACGAATCAAAGCCATACAGGATGTCTTGTTGACGGAGACAGCCTACGGTCGAGAATTGAAAAAGAAGGCGGAAAGCACGCAGAAAGCTATCAAAGATCTTCAGGATTTGGGCGATAAACTAAATCGGGATACGCTGCTCGAACTGGTGCTTAACTCGCCGGATGAAACCTATCTGCAAACATTGGCAGGTTTGGCCCGCGATGGGATGGATTATCAATTCTTCACCAATTTATCCGGTCGGATCGAAAAAGCTTCTTCTGATGAAGACAAGAAGAAATATACCGAAATTCGAGAGAAATTACTGGAGATGGTTCAACAGATTGACGCAGCGATTGCCGGTCAAAAACAGCTGCGCAAACAGGTATTCGACGAAATCATGAAAGAGGAAGATCTTGAGCAGGGGATCGCCCGATATGCCCGTGCAATTGATGATTCCTTCTTGGAGATCGCGCAAAGTGAATTGGCTGCCGCTCGGAAAAACGGCGATTTTATTCGAAGCGGGAAGATTCAGAAACTGATTGACACGATCGAAAAAATGAGCGAAATGCCTCCCGAAGTCGAGTTTTTGGAAGAATTGCTTCAAAAAACCGATGTGGCGGAATTGACTGCGACGCTGGATGCCAATAAAGAAAAAGTAACCGGCGATTTCAAGAAAATTCTGGATTCATTAATTGCGCAGTTGCAGCAGACTCCGGATCAACAGCAGGAACTGCTGGAGAAACTGAAATTGATACAAAAAATAATTAATCTGTGATATCGTTGAAAGAAAAAACAGGGAAGGCATCTTCCCTGTTTTGCTTAAAGGAAAGCTTTCTGAATCAAGACTGATTGAGATTGTAAATCAATCCTAATTTGGGATCATCGGTGATGATGGCATCGACCCCGAATTTTTCCATCTGCATCATATCAAAGGACTCATTCACTCCCCACACGCGGACCTTGCGATGATTCAGATGTTCGGTACGGACCAATTTTTCGGTTACTTCGCCGATTGAAGGATGTAAAGCATCTACGTTGATGGAATGTTTGAAAAAATGACGGTCCCAGAAACCACTGATCCCCTTTTCCAGAATCAGGGCTGTGGATAAATCCGGCATTCGGCTCTTTGTGGTGACGAGATTCTTGAATTCGAAAGAAGAAACGATGACGTTTTTCATCGTTTCCGTTTCCTCAATCAACGCGACGACCTGATCAACCAAATAATCCGGATTCTGCTCCTTATCATTTTTAAACTCAATAATCAGTTTTGTTTTATGGCCGAGAGATTCGAGGACCTTTTTCAGAGTCGGGACCGGTTCATTTTCAAAGGCGATCCCTTTCCAGGATCCGGCATCTAATTTGGATATTTCCTTCAGCGTCAGCTCGCTGACTTTTCCGGTGCCGTTGGTTGTGCGATCGACGGTGTCGTCATGCATGACGATGACCTCTCCATCCTTCGTTAGGCGAACATCCAGTTCCACCCCGTTTGCTCCGATTTCATAGGCTTTGTTAAATGCAAGCAGCGTGTTTTCCGGATACGCTATGGAATATCCCCGATGAGCATATATTTCCATTGGACCGTCCTTGTTTCTTGTATTGACTTTGCCCCGATATTGATTCAAATTCCGGGCTGATCAGCCTTTTTCCGTGAATTACCGAAATCGTTATGTCAATGTCTCTCATTGACTTATTCAAAATTATACCTTTTTTCATAGGAGATACGCGAAGCGGGTGAAATTATTTTTTATTCATTTCAAACTGCAGGGGACGGCGTCCTCGACGTCCCGTAAAAATCAATCGTGACGAATGGCGTCCTCGACGTCCCGTGAAAATCAATCGTGACGAATGGCATCCTCGCCAGCCTAAGAAATCCAAATGTAGGGGACGGCGTCCTCGACGTCCCGTAAAAATCAATCGTGACGAATGGCATCCTCGCCAGCCTAAGGAATTCAACTGTAGGGGACGGTGTCCTCGACGTCCCGTGAAAATCAATCGTGACGAATGGCGTCCTCGACGTCCCGTAAAAATCAATCGTACGAAACGGCGTCCTCGACGTCCCGTAAAATTCAAATCGTACGAATGGCCTCCTCGACATCCCGTAAAATTCAAATCGTACGAATGGTCTCCTCGATGTCCCGTAAAAATCAATCGTGGCGATTGGCGTCCTCGCCATCCTAAGGAATTCAACCGTAAGGGACGGCGTCCTCGACGTCCCGTAAAATTAGTATAAAAAATATCAATCCATAATAAAAATGTCCACAAAATATTTGTAATTATTTTAGGAATGAATGTCCATTAGAGTATATTGATTTGGGATGATTTTGAAACGGTCATT
>JALHEL010000604.1 GCA_022837205.1 Leptolinea sp. | reverse complement strand
TAGTCCAGGACGGCTTCGGGGTCTTTTGTGAATGCGTTATTTAATGACATTTAGCCTCCAATGTCCTGTTCTCAAATGGGATTGCATAATCGCGTGACTCCGCCCAAATTGCGTAAAGTCTGCCCTCTGAGTCAATTGCGTAAGTTCTGCAAGCCGGCGTTGGCGATAGAATGAACAACCCAGCGTTCGTGCCAACCAGCACATAACTCCCCACTCCGAGCGCGAATATGTAATTGGCATTGAACGTAGCATCCGTGCCAGTGAGAGCATAACTGCCAGAATTGCACGCCATAACCAACGCGCGGTAGAAGTCGGCGTTTGTGCCAGTCAAAGTGTACGAACCTGCGTTGCACGCCATCGTGCGAGCAGAAGTCAAGCCTGCGTTTGTTCCGGTTAGCGTGTAAGTTCCAGCCTCACAAGCGAGGATGTAATTCCGCAGTAGAACCAGATCGGCATCTGTCCCTGTGAGCGTGTACGAACCAGTCTCACAAGCGAGCGAGTAGTTGCGTTGAATTACGAAACTTACACTTGAACCTACTTGAACCTGTGAGGGTGTAAGCGCCTGCTTCACAAGTGAGCGAGTACGCCTTCGAGTTGCCGAATGTAATGTCCGTGCCGGTGTAGGTGTACGAACCGGCTTCACAAGTCAGGCTGTAATGGAATTGCGCGGTAAGCGTACAATCCGTTCCGGTTAGCGAGTACGAACCAGCTTCACATTCGAGCGTGTAATTTCGCTTGACCTCAAAAGTGGTATCAGTACCGGTCAGGCTGTAGCTGCCAGCACCGCAAACAAACGAGTAATTCCGTTGGATTGCGAATGAAACGTCCGAGCCTGTCAGGTTATATGAGCCAGCTTCACACGAAAGCGTGTAATGACGAGTAACCGAGAGGTCGGCGTTCGTGCCAGTAAGCGCATAACTTCCAGCCTCACACGAAAGCGTGTAATGTCGGGTGACCGTCAAGTCGGCGTTAGTACCAGTCAGACTGTAACTTCCAGCTTCACAGACAAGCGTGTAATTTCGCTTGACCTCGAATGTCGTGTCCGTACCAGTCAGACTGTA
>JALHEL010000244.1 GCA_022837205.1 Leptolinea sp. | reverse complement strand
CAATTTGGATGGCATGCATCATACCGAAGAATGCATGGAACGATTTGAAACGGGGTTGATTTTTACCAATCTGGTTGATTTTGATATGAAATACGGACATCGTCGGGATGTGATCGGTTACGGGAATGCTTTGATTGAATTTGATCGGTGGTTGGGTTCTTTTCTCCCGAAAATGAAAGATTCCGACGCATTGTTTATTACCGCCGATCATGGTTGCGATCCGACCCACGGAGGAACCGATCATACCAGAGAATATGTGCCGTTGTTGATTTACGGAAAAGGAATCGAACCCGCTGTTAATTACGGAACCCGAAAGACTTTTGCCGATGCGGGACAGACGATTGCGAGTATTTTCCGGGTCGAGCCGGTAGAAGAAGGTGTGAATCTTTTCGCATAGTTAATAATAAGCATAAAAAAACAGCTCGCAGTCATTTGCGAGCTGTTTTTTCTTTTCTAAAATGATCTATTCGGTCGGCAGATTGGAAATCAGAGCACTGGGGCTGACGATTTCGTCTTCGTGATCAAATCGTCCCGGAACAAATCCGGTTCCGGCGGGAATCAGCTTCCCGATGATGACGTTTTCTTTCAGTCCGTAAAGCGGATCTTTCATTCCACCGATCGCCGCGCTTGCCAGCACTTTGATGGTGTGCTGGAACGAAGAAGCCGACAGCCAGGAATCCGTGCTCAAAGAAGCTTTGGTTACGCCGAGCAAAATTTCGACATACTTTGCCGGTTGTTTCCCTTCCTCTTCCAGTTTTTTATTGATTTCCTTGATCCGTAAGCGATCGACAATGTCCATCGGCAGGAACGGTGAATCACCGGAGCGAACCACCTGCACTTTGCCGAGCATTTTACGAATGATCACTTCAAAGTGTTTATCGTTGATATTCTGTCCCTGCGCTCGATAAACACGCTGAATTTCGGACAAAATATACATCTGACAGGCATCCCGCCCCTTGAGTTTCAAGATAGTATGAGGATTCAACGAACCTTCGGTTAATGGTTCACCGGACGTTACATATTGATTATCCTTGATGACCAAGCGAGCGGTGCTCGGAATTTCATATTCTTCACTTTCCTTCTTTTCGTAAGAGACAATTACTTTGTCTTCTTCGATCCGAACCTGTCCCGGATGAGCTGCGGTGATGGTGGCTTCGCCGTTTTCGGCGATGACGTCTCCCAAGTTGACGGTTTGCTCATCCTTCACTTTGATTGTCCAACCTTCCGTAATCTCAAACACGTCACTGTTCATTTCGGAGTGCTCGACTCGAACGATCCGCAGATCGTTATATTTATCCGATTGGATAATCTTAGCGTAGCCTTCGATTTGCGTAATGACAGCTTCGCCTTTCGGAGTGCGGCGGGCTTCAAACAGCTCTTCGACACGGGGCAGACCGGTTGTAATATCTCCACCCTGGGCGACACCGCCGGAATGGAAGGTCCGGAGAGTTAATTGTGTTCCGGGTTCACCGATGGATTGAGCGGCAACCGTACCGACCGCCGCGCCTAATTCAACCATTTTTCCGCGGCCCAAATCGATACCGTAGCATTTCGCACAAATTCCATGCTTTAACTCGCAGGTCATTGGTGAACGAACCTTTATTTCCGGTATGCTCTTCGTATCAGAAATTTTATGAGCCAGATCGTGGTCGATTATTTCGCCTTTTTCGGCGAGAATTTCGCCGGTTTCCGGATCAATCACTTTTTCCGCCAGTACCCGGCTGTAAATACGTTCGTGGAAAGCCTGTTTCGCCACATCATCGGAACGCCGAATCCAGATACCTTCTTCTGTTCCGCAATCTTCTTCGTTGATAATAATATCTTGCGCGATATCGACCAAACGACGGGTCAGATAACCAGCGTCAGCGGTCCGGAGGGCGGTATCCGCCAGCCCTTTCCGAGCTCCGTGGGTGGAAATGAAGTACTCCAACGCATCCAAACCTTCACGGAAATTGGATTTGATCGGCAGCCGAATAATACGACCGGATGGATCAGCCATCAGCCCGCGCATTCCCGCTAACTGTGCGATCGGTGCAAAACCGCCTTTTGTCGCGCCGGAAGTTGCCATAATCGCCATGTTTCCCTGTGGATCCATGCTCTTGCGGACCTCGGATGCGATTTTGTTGGTGGTTTCCTGCCAAACATCGATCGTGCGATCGTTTCGTTCCTGTTCCGTCAGTAACCCGCGCCGCCATTGGCGGTTTATCGATTCGACTTCGTTGTCGGCTTCCGCCAGTAATGCATCCTTTGTGTCGGGAATCGTAATATCTGATACGGCAATCGTCGAACCGGAGCGCATCGCAAATTCAAAGCCGGTGTTCTTAATCGAATCGGCGACTTCCGTTGTGACATCCTGACCGCAAATTTCATATACTTCGGCGATCAAATCTTTAATAGCGCCTTTATCCAACGGTGAATTTTTAAAGCGAATTTCTTCCGGTAATATATTGTTAAAGATAACCCGTCCGATGGTTGTATCGATGATTCGTTTTTCCGGTTTCGCTAAGCGAGCGCCGTCTTTGCCGAACCAGGTATCCGTCAGGAATTTAATCTTGGTATGGAGCTTGACCTGGTCGAGATCATAAGCATATTGGACTTCATCGATAGAGTAAAAAGCCCGTCCGTCACCCGGATGATCCCCGTCACTGTCCATTGTCAAATAATAAATACCGAGCACCATATCCTTGGATGGGCTGATGATCGGTTCTCCGTCCGCCGGTTTGAGTAAGTTTTTCGAAGCCAGCATCAATGTACGCGCTTCTTCAACGGCTTTTTCGGAAAGCGGTACATGAACAGCCATTTGGTCACCGTCGAAGTCCGCGTTGAAAGCGGTACAAACCAACGGATGCAGTTGAATCGCATTTCCTTCGATCAAAATCGGTTCGAAGGCTTGAATACCCAACCGGTGAAGCGTCGGTGCACGATTCAACAAAACAGGTCTCTCGCTGATCACTTCCTCAAGAACTTCCCAGATCTCCGGCCGATTTCTTTCGATGATACGATTTGCGCCTTTGACATTGGTGGCATAACCATGTTCCACCAGGCGAGAAACGAGGAAAGGATGGAATAATTCGAGCGCCATTGTTTTTGGCAGACCGCATTGATACAACTTCAATTTCGGTCCGACGACAATCACCGAACGACCGGAATAATCGACCCGTTTCCCGAGCAGATTTCTGCGGAATCGTCCCTTCTTACCCTTCAGCATATCACTGAGAGATTTCAATTCGCGGCGACCGCGGCGTGACAACGCTTTCCCGCGTTGTGAGTTATCGATCAGCGAATCCACCGCTTCCTGCAACATTCTTTTTTCGTTCCGAACGATGACATCCGGTGCACCCAATTCCAACAGCCGCTTCAAACGATTGTTGCGGTTGATGACCCGCCGGTATAAGTCGTTCAGGTCGGAAGT
>JALHEL010000243.1:1722-5145 GCA_022837205.1 Leptolinea sp. | reverse complement strand
AATTCCTTCCTTCGGGAGGGTACCACCCCGTGATATTCGAATTACTGGGGAAAGCGCGAGAATTGGCGGATAAAGTCGGTTTCAGGGTCTCTCTTGTTTTGATCGGTAATGAAATCCCCGCTATTCCCAATCTATTTTGGTCTCAAGGAGCAGATCAAGTATTTGTCTATGACGCTCCATTACTAAAATATTTTGATGCTCGTCTTTATGCGGATATTGTTGAAGATTTCGCCCTTAAACAGAAACCTTCCGTCATATTGGTCGGTGGAACTCCAGCCGGCCGCTCTTTGGCACCCCGCGTCGCCGCCCGCTTACGCACCGGTTTGACAGCAGACTGCACCGAATTGGATATACAACCTAATTCCGATCTAGATCAAATCCGCCCGGCTTTCGGCGGAAATATTATGGCACATATTCGCACACCTTATCATCGACCGCAGCTTGCCACCGTTCGCTATAAGATTTTTTCACCCGGTCAACCCGACGATTCACGAGACGGCGAATGGATTTATTGCGATCTCCCAGATGGATTATCCGCTTCTATAAAGCACATCGCTTCGACTGTGAAACCTAAAGTTCATAATATCGAAGATTCCGATATCTTAATCGTTGCCGGACGGGGTTTCAAGAAAAAAGAAGACCTGATTCTCGCCCGGCAATTGGCGGATGAATTGGGAGGAGAATTGGCTTGTACCCGACCTCTGATCGAAGCCGGATGGTTGGAACCACGCCGGCAGGTGGGCCTTTCCGGAAGAACGGTAAAACCGCGTTTATTGATCGCCTGCGGGGTTTCCGGTTCCGTCCAATTTGCCGCGGGGATGAAATCGAGTGAAATGATCCTATCAATCAACAATGATCCTCATGCCGCTATCAATCAGATTGCAAATTATTCATTTATCGGAGATCTTTATCAAATCATTCCGGCGTTATTGAATTTCATCAGGAACGGGAGAGAAAAATGAATTATAAAAAATTGGATGAAAAGGATATCGCTTTCCTTCGGGATGTTTGCGGTGAAGATCGGGTAATTCTCGGCAAAGACATACCGGAGGATTTCTGTCATGACGAGATGGAAGGGCAATCCGCCGTTCCCGAAGTTATGGTTTTTGTTTTGAATGCGACGGAAGTTTCATTGATCCTGTATTATGCCAACCAAAAACAGATTCCGGTTACTCCTCGCGGTCAAGGGACCGGTTTGGTCGGCGGAGCCGTACCGATCTATGGCGGAATTTTAATGAACCTCTCCAAAATGAACCGAATCCTGGAATTGGACGAAGAAAATTTCACATTAACCGTCGAGCCGGGCGTATTAATCATGGATATTTATGACTTCGTCGAAGCGCATGACCTTTACTATCCTCCCAATCCCGGCGAAAAAAGCGCCAGCATCGGCGGAAATGTCGCAACCAATGCCGGAGGAATGTCAGCGGTCAAATATGGCGTAACCAGAGATTATGTCCGCGGATTGGAAATTGTTACACCGGAAGGAGATATTCTCGAAATCGGAGGAAAAATCGCAAAAAACAGTTCGGGATATTCGTTGGTTCAATTAGTTACCGGTTCGGAAGGGACGCTGGCAGTTATCACAAAGATCATCTTAAGATTATTACCGAAACCAAAAGTCCAACAGAGTTTGCTGGTCCCCTTTCAATCACTGTCCGAAGCGATTCAGACAGTTCCGAAAATTATTAAGACGAAAGTCATTCCCCGTTCGATTGAATTTATGACACAAGATATGCTGCAAAGCAGCGAGCAATATCTCGGGCGCCGCTTTCCCGATCATACCGGTAACGCTTATTTGTTGCTCGCCTTTGACGGAAACAGCCGGGAAGAAGTGGAAAAAGACAGCGATCAATTGGCTGAATTATGTCTCCGAGAGGGAGCGATTGACGCTTTCATCATCGACACAGACGAAAGAAATGAGGCGGTCTGGAAACCGCGCAGTTCCTATTTGGAAATCATCAAAGCCTCGACCACGGATATGGACGAATGTGATGTTGTCGTTCCGATCAGCCGGATCGCGGATTATCTGGAATTTTCTCGTAAAGTCGAAGAAGAAGCGGGGTTTCGAGTTCGCTCCATGGGACACGCGGGAGACGGTAATTTACATATTTACGCTTGCCGGGATCATATGGATGAAACCGTCTGGAAAGAAAAACTGGATGAATTTTTTACCAAAATGTACACGCGTGCCGGCGAAATCGGCGGAAAAGTCTCCGGCGAACATGGTATCGGCCTTGCCAAACGCCGTTATCAGCGAGAGCTGGAAGGTGAAGATGTCATGCGTCTGATGCGCCGTATTAAACTGGCTTTTGATCCGAATGAAATTCTGAATCCGGGAAAGGTGATTTGAACGGATACAAGCGGGGTTATGTTATAATCTTAGCGTTAACCGAAAAAATACCGATGGCTAACGCAAGTTAAAATCAGGAGTGTAAGAAAAGATGGAGCAAGATACTTTTGATATTGAGTTAGCAGGGATTAAAAGAACCCTTCGTCTATTTGAAGTGAAACCCGGCTTAAAAATCGCGATTCTGAATACCCTTGGGGATACGGAATTGGTGGAAGCTTGTGCGACCGAAATCGCAAAACGGTTGGAAAATGTTGATTATGACGTGCTTGTTACTGCGGAATCGAAGAGCATCCCATTCGCACATGCATTATCGGTTCGCACGAAAAAACCTTATGTAGTCTGCCGAAAAAATTACAAATCCTATATGGGACGGGCGCTTGAATCCACTTCGAATTCCATTACAACCCAACTGGAACAACATTTGATTCTGGATGAAAAAGATATTCCTTTGGTAAAAGGGAAGAAAATTGTTATTGTGGATGATGTCATCAGCACCGGATCAACCATGCATGCCATTCAAACACTGATGGAAATGGCCGGAAGCGATCCGAATTACACGTATGCTGCGATTTGCACCGAAGGGAATGAGCACGACTGGGAAAATATAATCTCCCTGGGTCATCTTCCTCTGTTTGAAGGCTAATCGTAACGGAAATATTTCCTGATTGATTCGATCTGTTTTCGAAGATGATTTCCGAATGAAAAGAAGGGAATTAATATAGAATTGAGCTATTCATAGCGGGGCGCCAATCGACGCCCCGGCTTCTTTTAACACAGCAAATTTGTTTAATCTCTTTTATCGCTCAGAATGATTATCGGTCTGCCGCTTGAATCCAAAGTATCGGGGAAAACGACCGCTTTTCCCTCGAACCAACCTCCTTCCGTGAAACTGCCGACGACGAAACAATCCGCCCGATGAGGAACCGATTCGGGAGGCTGCCGCAGAGGTAAAATCACATCTCGATTTTTTGCATTCAGAAGGACAAAGCTCAGCCGATTAAAATCACGAATTTCATTAACCACCCACGGGTTGGCACTGGTTAATCCGTCCCCGGCTTTAAACCAACGAG
>JALHEL010000243.1:0-1681 GCA_022837205.1 Leptolinea sp. | reverse complement strand
AGCTGATCCGGAATGATTCCGCTAAACGGCGGCGCCCATCCGAGGAAAATTAACAGGATCAATAAGACGTTCCATAAAAGCTTTTTCCGAGGCAAGATTCCTTTTGTGGTTCTTGCTTCGGCTGATTCGGGAACGGCAACCTCTATGAATCTCGATCGGAACCAAAAGACAAATTCGAATACCCCGCAACAGAAATAAAAATAAATCACCCAATCAGCCGGTAATATAAACCGCCAGCCGGAATAACGCCCCACTGCAGCCGTCAGCATGTATAGAGGACAAAGAATCAAAGGGAGCAGACCGGCGATGCCGTGACGTTTCCAAAGAGATGCAATCCCGCTCGCAATCAAAAATGCACAGACAGCAAATAGAACCGGCGATCCTCCTGCAAGTCTCCCCGGAACATCCTGATATGCCGAATCGGTGATATTCAAAACGGTGAACCCCGCCGGAATTCCTACCGGCAACACCAGCCAGCTGTCGAGCAAATCTTTCACAAAATGATTCAGTGTATATTGAACAATTTTCCCCGGATGATCGATTAGAAAGCCGATCATTTCCTGCTTCATACGTTCGGCAAATGCCGCTTCACTTTCGCCGGATATTGAGGTCGGTTGCCAATTCGGATCACAGGATAATCGTCTTGCCAGCTCATAATTATGGATTCCCATATCTTCCAAAGCTACACTTCCAGTTAAAGGGACACTGCGAATCAAGGCAGGAGCCAAAACGATCAGAATCGAAGATGTAAACAGCACGAAATTCCGAAACCGCCGCTTCCCTGTGTCCTTTCGATGAAAAAATAATATTAACCAGATAACCGGTATCGTAAGGAATATTTGTGAGCGAATTAGCCCGCTTAATCCCAGTAAAATTCCCGAAAGAAACAGTCGTTTTTTCGAATCGGGTTTTTTCAGCCAAGAAATGAAAGCGAACAGAAATATTAAGAGTGACAGCATCATCGGCAAATCAGATAGGAACATTTTCGAATCCGACACACCGAAATGCGGAGCCAAATATAACGTGTTAAATTCTCTGAAAATCGCAATTCCGGCCGCCATTAAGCCGGCTGCATGAGAATGCAACCGGCTGCCAATCAGAAACAACATCGCCGGAATCAAAGCCAAAGTAATTGTCAGAAGATTGATCGCCGCCAAAATATTATTTCCGCTGAGTCGCTGCAGAACCGCCAGTCCGAATACAAAAAGCTGGCGGGAAACATTCTGATCCTTTAATCCGAAACCCACCAAAATACTTTCCGCCCAAAGTCCGAAATATGCCGCATCCGAAGCGGGATATGGAAGATAATTGGGCGGTGTAATTTCCATAAAATAGCTGTTTTTAAGCACTTCTTCCGTAGGAACAGAAGTCCATATTATGGCTGCCAATCCCCAGACAAACAAAAATACTAGCCATGTCGCGGAGGACTTTCTTTTTATCTTTTTTTTCAACGGGCAAGCGATTGCACTCAGCAACAATGCACCGAGAAATGAACCGAGAAGTTGCCACCACTGTACAGACATTCCGTTTGGTTGCCAATCAAACGGATCCGGAGTAATGCCCAGACCGGTAAAGCGTATCATCAGGAAAAGAAAAATCTGAAGAATAAAAAATAACAGAAGAGAGGGAAAAAGCATCCGATAAAAGGGATTTTTCTCTTTTATGACATTCCTGTTTTTAC
>JALHEL010000242.1 GCA_022837205.1 Leptolinea sp. | reverse complement strand
TGCGGTCCGGCGATAACCCGTTCTACTGCTTCTTCCATTTCCGCGTTCCCGATGCTGTTCTTGTTTCTTTTAGCCGCTAAAATTGCTGCTTCATTCATCAGGTTTTCAAGATCGGCTCCGACAAATCCCGGTGTGGCGCGCGCTAAAGCATTCAGATCGACATCTTTATCCAACGGTTTCCCTTTGGAATGAACTTTCAAAATTGCTTCCCGTCCGACGACATCCGGGCGATCCAAAACCACCTGCCGGTCGAAACGACCGGGTCGAAGCAATGCCGGATCCAAAATATCAGGCCGGTTGGTCGCCGCAATGATAATCACGTTGGTGTCCGTCTCAAAACCGTCCATTTCGACCAGCATCTGGTTCAATGTTTGTTCCCGTTCGTCATGGCTTCCGCCTAATCCGGCTCCGCGCTGCCGGCCTACCGCATCGATTTCATCGATGAAGATGATGCAAGGGCTGTTTTTCTTTGCCTGGTCAAACAGATCGCGGACACGACTGGCGCCGACGCCGACGAACATTTCAACAAATTCGGAGCCGCTGATGGAAAAGAAGGGTACACCGGCTTCGCCGGAAACCGCTTTTGCCAGCAACGTTTTTCCGGTCCCGGGTGAACCGACCAGTAAAACGCCCTTCGGAATTCGCGCTCCCAGCCGAGTAAATTTTTGCGGTTCCTTCAGAAATTCGACAATTTCCTGAAGCTCCTCCTTGGATTCATCGACACCGGCGACATCCGCAAAAGTTACCGTCGGATGATCACCTTCGAACATTTTTGCCCGCGATTTTCCGAAGGAAAGAGCGGAATTGTTGCCGCTTTGCGTCTGCCGGAAAATAAAGAACATAGCCAATGCCAAAAATATGACCGGCAAGAAATAACTGAGAATGGATAAAATTCCAACCCAGCTTGATTCTTCGACGATGGAAATTTCAATGTTGTCCGATGAAAGTTCTTCCGGAGTTACGCCCAATAAGGTCAGCTGTTCCAACAAAGAAGAATTGGGCTCGATTACGGCCTTTGCCACCGAGCGATCTTTATAAAGAATGTTAACGGTTGTCGAATTGGATTCGATTTTGGCAATATTGCCTTGTTTAATCTGATTAGCCAATTGATTGATGGAAATAACATTATTAGCAGAGCGATTCCCTGTAAATGAATATAACAGTAGAGATATAATTCCTACCAGTAATAGCAAGTAAACGATATTTGTTTGTCCTCGTTGTTTCACGAATAAATCCTCCCTTAATCACTATCGGAATTATACAATGCTAATGCAATGTTCCCATTAATTGATTATGTTAATAAATTTCTTTCAAATTTAATTATAATGAGATGCTTCTTTTTTTCTGAAAATGGTGAAAGCGAGGCCCCGGAATTTCAGAAAAAAAGGCTGAAAACGATCCGGCGTAATTTGTCATACAAATAAAAGTACAAGAAATTGACAAAAAATAACCGTTAATTTTCAACCATAGTGTAAAATATCCTAAAGTTTGTGTTTAATTGTAAGACAATTAAATTCCGTCTGTATGTTTTATGGTTAATTTTGGTTTCGGCCACTTATCGAATATATTTTGGAGGAAAAAATGAATATAGATTACAAAGCGATCAAGGCTAAAGCCGAGAGCTACGCTGATGACATGACGAAATTCATGTGTGACTTGATTGCCATTCCGAGTGAATCCTGCAATGAAAAAGGAGTGATTTATCGGATTAAAGAGGAAATGGAAAAAGTCGGCTTCGATAAAATCGAAATCGACCCGATGGGAAACATTCTGGGCTACATCGGTCACGGCAGCCATTTAATTGCGATGGATGCCCATATTGATAATGTCGGAGTCGGCGAAATAAAAAATTGGACGGTGACCGGTCCGTATGAACCGAAAGTGATCGGCGATGCGATTTACGGACGCGGCGGATCGGATCAAGAGGGTGGGATGGTTTCCATGGTTTATGCGGGAAAAATCATCAAAGACCTCGGTTTGGAAGATGATTACACATTACTCGTCGTCGGCTCTGTTCAGGAAGAAGATTGCGACGGTTTATGCTGGCAATATATTATCAATGAAGATAAAATCAGACCCGAATTTGTTCTGATTACCGAACCGACATCACTGCGAATTTATCGGGGACATCGCGGTCGAATGGAAATAAAAGTTCATACCCATGGTATCAGCTGTCACGGTTCCGCACCCGAACGGGGTGATAACGCGATCTATAAAATGGCTCAGATTATTGAAGAAGTCCGAGCGCTCAATGAGAATTTACACTATGATCCCTTCTTGGGAAAAGGGACGGTTACCATTTCCGAAATCTTTTGCACGACCCCCTCACGTTGCGCGGTTGCGGATGGCTGTACCATTTCTCTCGATCGCAGGTTGACCAACGGGGAAACTTGGGAAGGCGCACTCCAAGAAGTTCGAAATCTTCCGGGCGTAAAAATGGCTGATGCGGAAGTTTCATTATATACTTATGAACGGCCGTCTTGGACCGGTTTGACCTATCCGACCGAATGTTATTTCCCGACGTGGGTGATTCCCGAAGACCATCCAACCACCAAAACTCTCGTTGAAGCTTACGAAGGATTATATGAGAAGGAACCGGTGGTCGATAAATGGACGTTTTCGACAAACGGTGTCGCAATTATGGGACGTTACGGCATTCCCTGTATTGGATTTGGCCCGGGGGCGGAAGAGGAAGCTCATGCGCCGAATGAAAAAACTTGGACCAGTCATTTGGTTCAGGCTGCGGCGATGTATGCGGCGGTCCCGAAGCTATACGTCAATAAGTATGCAAAATAAATTTTTGATTATTTGTTATTCGGAGGATAATGATCAATGAAAAAGTCAAAAAAATTACTGGAAGAGCTGAAAAAGCTTGATTTTCACAAGATGTATAACGAAGATTTTTTGCTGACATGGGAAAAATCGGATGATGAAATAGCGGCAACTTTTAAAGTTGCGGATATTTTGCGCGATATACGCGAAAATAATATCTCCCCTCGATTATTTGACAGCGGATTGGCCGTTTCTTTATTCCGTGACAACTCCACTCGTACTCGTTTCAGTTATGCCAGCGCCGCAAATTTACTGGGACTTGAAGTTCAGGATTTAGATGAAGGAAAATCGCAGGTCGCTCATGGAGAAACGGTGCGGGAAACCGCCAATATGATTTCCTTTATGGCTGACGTGATCGGGATCCGGGATGACATGTATATCGGCAAGGGAAATGCCTATATGCGTGAAGTCAGCAAGGCTGTCGAGCAAGGATATAAAGACGGTATTTTGGAACAACGGCCGACGTTGGTCAATTTGCAGTGCGATATCGATCATCCGACCCAAAGTATGTCGGATATGTTGCATATCATTAATACCTTCGGAGGAGTCGAAAATTTAAAGGGAAAGAAAATTGCCATGTCTTGGGCCTATTCACCGAGTTA
>JALHEL010000241.1 GCA_022837205.1 Leptolinea sp. | reverse complement strand
AAGAACATGATTTTCTCTGTTTTGCCGGACGGGAAACTGGGATTACAGGACGTGTCCGGCGGAATGTTTGTCGCGGATCGTTGCCCGATTTGCAGTGAGGGAATTAATGAGTTGATACGGCAGATATCATTTGAAGCCGAAAGCGGGATTCATGCAGCCGAATTTCGGGAAGGTGTCGAAGGTGAACTACAGATTGTTTTAAGAGGTGATGCGGATCGTCCGCCGATGGAAATCGAAACTGATTTGAGCGTTTCGCTGGTTTATTCCGGTCCGGTCGGATCTTTTGTTTTATCCGGCAACAGCACTTTGGTTCAAGAAATCGCCGGGCAGGAAATCTGCGCCTCAGAAGACAGCCCTTTTTTCCCCAATCCCGAAATTTACGACGCTTTGTGTCAGAAATTGATCGAGATTCTTCCGGAAGATCGGGATAAGCCGGTGTTGAATTTGAATTGCGGTACCGGATTTTGGGCGAAATGGTTTGCTTCACAGGGGCGGAAAGTGATCGCGCAGGATGTCGAAGAACGCAGTGCGGATGATTTTGCGGTTAATTTGGATGCTTTTGATTCGGTGGATCTTTATCTCGGAAAGCCCGAATCGATTATCCCGGCATTCAAAGAAAATAAACCGCTGACCGTTTTCGAAGCGGCCTCGGAAGGGATATCCGTCGCGACCGCTCAAGCCTTATCAAAGACGGAAGTTCCCCGGATTCTTTATATCAGCCACGATAGTGCGATTCTGGCACGTGACACGATCCGTTTGAGCGATTCCGGATATAAGCTCAATGCAATCATCCCGTTTGATGATGAGCCGCAGACAGCGATTATTTCGGCTGCCGCAATTTTCCGAAAAAACCGATAAAATAGTTTTCCCCTTGTTCTATTCGAGCATTATAATAGAACAAATGGCAAAATACCGAAAAATACTTCACTTGGATTTGGATGCTTTTTTCTGTGCGGTCGAAGAGCTGCTCAATCCTTCTTTAAAAGGAAAAAAGTTTGCGGTTGGGGGCAGTCCGGATCGACGAGGAGTCGTCTCCACCTGTTCCTATGCAGCCAGAAAATGCGGCATTCATTCCGCAATGCCGATGTCCCAAGCGATCCGACGCTGTCCAGATTTAATCATTGTTCACAGCGGATTTGAGTATTATCGTGAGAAATCCCGTGAAGTGATGGCAATTCTTCAGCATTTTACGCCGTTGGTTGAACAGATATCGATTGATGAAGCCTTTCTGGATGTTACAGATCTTCCGCAACCGATCGAGGAGATTGCGCGGTCGGTGCAAAAGGAAATTAATCAGAAGCCGCATTTGCCCTGTTCGCTCGGAGCCGCATCCAATAAGCTGGTTGCTAAAATTGCCGATAACATCGGAAAAAAACGGGTTATCACGGATACCTATCCCAATGCGATTCTTTGGATTCCGAACGGAAAAGAAGCCAATTTTTTATCACCTTTGAAGGTGGATGAACTGTGGGGTGTCGGGAAGAAAACAGCCCAAATTTTCGAAAATTTAGGCATATCTACGATCGGACAACTTGCCGCTTATCCCGTATCTTTATTAGTACCTTATTTGGGAAAATCGGCGGCGGAATATCATAATCGTGCTTTGGGAATTGATGACAGTCCGGTTGAACCCGAACCCGCTGCCGCCAAATCAATCAGTCAAGAGACCACTTTTGAAAGAGATGTCTCGGATGAAGCGATTCTGAGAGAGACGATTCGGCGCCAATCGGATCGGGTAGGATTTCGGTTACGCAGCCAAAAATTATCGGGCAATACGGTGAAAATTAAGTTGCGCTGGTCTGATTTCACCACAATCACGCGGCAAACGAAAAGTGAGATTGCCCTTTCACAAAATTCATTGATCAATAAAGCAGCCCAGGAATTATTCGATTCTGTTTGGTTAGTCAACCCGCGACCGGTGAGGTTGATAGGAGTCGGAGTAAGCGGGATAGAAAAAGATGTCAGACAACTATCGTTTTTTAGCGCCGATACAGAAAAAGAAGATCATTTTTTGCAAGCCGTTGACCAAATCCGGAATAAATATGGAGATCAAGCATTAACCCGGGCTGCCGAAATTTCGCGAAAACCGCGGAATCTAAAAAATAAATAAGATTGAAACACTTTTGCGGATAAGTTCTGACAATATCTTTATTTCATCTGAATCTGCCTGAAATGTCAAAATTATTGTTCGGAAACTGGTATAATACCCCTTCAGAAAAAGTGCCAACATAGCTCAGCCGGTAGAGCAGGCGTTTCGTAAACGTCAGGTCAGGAGTTCGAATCTCCTTGTTGGCTCTTTTTTTTATTAAAAGTTCTACGACTTTATTTAAAATGAAACGCCTCCGGAAAGGGGCGTTTCATTTGCAATGGTAATACTTGTTTCAAAAAACAAGAGGAAGAATTATTCGATTTTGAGTTGCGGATCCTTCAAGTCATCCGCCAGATCACCCTTCAGGCTATCAGGCAAAAAATCGTCGGTAGATTTATTCATTGTCAACGGGGTGGGCGAGATACCCAGAGCGTTAGCGTATTTATATAAATCTTCTTCGGTGCCATTAAAAGCATTAATATCCAATCCGGAGGATTCGGCACCGAATGCCAAACCGTTTCCGGTCACTTTATATTGCCAAATCCGCCAACGAGGCCAATCACCGATCTTGGGTTGATTGGATTTTGTATAATACCAAGCGATCCAAAGCTCCTTTGCGGACAGGAATCGACTCAGAGGAGAAAGGCGGGTAATTCCGGCAAGATTCGTATATAACATCGGATACAGATTGGTTTCCTTGTAAAAAGCATTCATAAAGTCAACAACATGTCGAACACAGGTATCATGGTCAGGCAACTGAGGATAACCATTCACTCCAGGAGATTCAAAATCCATTACCGGTCGCAGCTCTCCCATATCTTCTTTCAAAAGGCTGGCAAAATATCTTGCTTGTTCTTTGGGAGATTTGGATCCGTCCCGCATATCAAAAAAATGATAAGCGCCCCGGATTATTTTTGCATCTTTGGCATTTGCCCAATTCTGTTGGAACTTGTCATCGTACCATACGTTTTGGCTGGCTTTAATAATCGCAAAAGATGCTCCGGCTTTTTTGGCTTTTTTAAAATCGACATTCCCTTGCCAATGGCTGACATCGATCCCTAATGCTCTGCGTTTCGCCACGCGCCCTCCCTTCCGAACGATCTTGCTTCTGTCGCTTTATCTGCTTTAAACTAAGTTGCAAAAAGTGTGCCAAAGAAAGATAAAAAGTATTTTCCGATTTCGATCGTTTTTTTGATTTGAAGATTCCGAAAAGACGACTTAATTTATTGTCAGTTTAATCTTCATCTTCCTCAAATTCATCTAAATCGGAAAAATCCTCATCTTCCAAATCTTCGGATTCCTTTCTCAAGTCCTCGATAATTCGGAAATGACTCCAATCAATATCGGAAAATGAGGAGTGGCGATGAGAATGCCGATTCGGATAATCCGATTCATCTTCATCCTCTTCTTCTTCGTTTTCTTCCTCAATTTCCTCAAACTTATCCTCGGACTCTTCGCACTCGGGCAAGTTTTCGATCCGTTCCCGTAATATTTGAATGTAATCTTCCTCTACGTTCTCCGATTCCTCATCCGATTCTTCAGTAAAAAGATCTTTCAAATCAGGGTTGCCTGCCATCTGTTTTTGAAAATCAACCAGTTCCAGGTTCGATTTGGCTTCTTCAAAAAGCTCCGCCATATCCTCTTCGTCTTCGAAAATCTCCTCGATCATTTCAATCATTTCTTTAACTTGGTTTCCTCCCAATTGGGAAGCGGTCAGGATCGTCGCATCCAAAATATCGTCATCCAACTGGTCGAACCGTGCT
>JALHEL010000240.1 GCA_022837205.1 Leptolinea sp. | reverse complement strand
GCCGCTTTTCCCCGTCCATCCCCAACCGAGGTTGAATCCGGATTCGTTTAAGTCGGTCCCATGGGCTGTTTTCAACATCTGCCAAGTTTTTCCGCCATCGGCAGACAGAGAAAGATAGAGAAAATCATAAGCCTCTTCCAAGTCATAATTTAGATCAAATTCAAAGCGAATCGAACCTTTTGCATTTGATAAATCAAAATTGTGTTGCATCCATGTATCTGAATTATTGACTGAATTACTCCACCATGCATACTGACCTTGAATAGGATTCATCGATAAAATCGGGATGGTAGGTTGGCCGGTAATTTCTATTTCATAGGTCCCCGCATCGCATGGAAGATTGTAATAATCCGTCCCGTATTGCATCGCGGTCGAATCAAAAGATTGGTTTTTACAAGACAAACTCTTTATCATAGAACCGTTTTTCGGTAACGGGGGTTCATAATCCCGGTAAGAAAATTCTCCGTTTGAGATACCCAAACCATACAAAAAATTGGCCGCCGTCCATTCCGCAAAAAGTTGATCGGCAGTAAAAGTGCTCTTCACTTCTTTCAACGCGGCATCGATTCCCTCAAAACCGTTTCGCGGTTGTTCTACTACTTTATTCAGAAAGTCCTGCCCCAGTCGATCTGCAAGGTACTTCGAAAAAAGAAAAGAAGCGCCATAATACGGGATACTTGAGCCGGAAACCGGCCATAACGTCAGGGAAATATCCGGATTTTCCAAAAAAGATCGCTCATAGGCTTCGGATAATCGATTATGAATCAGATATTCGGCCAATCCCGAAAATCCTTCGTCAATATTGGACCCTTCATTGGCGTCATGCGCATAATGGATCATGTGCTGAAATTCATGCGACAGCGTATTGGTAATCTGGTCAGGGTTTCCCGCCAGCATCGTCGAGTCCAATATAAAGAGTTCCATCGCGTTGGAATGAGGAGAAACCTGGGGATGATCTTCATCCCGGGAAGAAAAATAACCAAGGATTCCGGCTCCGGCTTTTTTGGTGAAAAGAGCATGAATCCGCAAATCATGATCAATCCCGGGAGAAAGCTCCGACCCGAACACGGATCTTTCAAAAGGATAAATTTCAAAGTCAAATTTCTTGAATTGATCATAGACTGCGTCGGAAAGTTGAGAAAGTGCTGTTTTTTCTACCCATATGACGATATGTTCTCCCACATAAACGGCTTCCGCATCGATTTGAACAGTAATTTTACGATCGGTATTAATTACCCAAAAAAGATGATCCATTCCGATCTGCCAATTCAACGGTTCCGGAATCGGAGAGAGTTCCCCCGTTAAGTGATTAAATCGCCTTGCAATCTCTTCTCTGTCCGCTGGATCGATTTGAATTGATTCCACGCGCTCCTGCATCTCTTCGGCAGAAGCTGCATTGAATTCAGATTCTTCCGCTTGAACAGGTGACAATAACAGAAAAAAACGAGTTGACAAAAAAATTAAAATCATTAATTTTTTCATGAAATATGCAGCTCTTTCAAATCTTTCACTTCTCGGAGCTTCCGTTCGGGACCGGCATCAAGGAAACACCTCCGACCAACCCCATAGAAACCCATAAATAGGGCAAAGCAAATGTATCCAAACTGAATCCTTCCAGCAAGAAAGCAACGGCAGAAAAGCAACCCATCCAGCCGATGGTTTTGATCAGAGAACTGCTTCGAATCATCATCCGCCGGCTCAATCCCCAAGTGGACACCAACCATGCGACAAAAAAGGCAAAGCCGATTATTCCGTTTTCCGCCAAGATTCGGATCCATAAACTTTTAATATTTAAGAGAATTTCGGATCGAAACAGCAAATCCCTGACTTCAACCAAACGCAAAGCAAAAGCGCTCAAATTCTGCGGAAGATAAAATCCTGCATGCCCGAGCCCTACTCCGAGAATCGGGAATTGAGAAAATATCTTCAACCCGCCTTCCCAATAGGAAAATCTGGACGCCAAACTCAGTTTTTCCGCCAAATACATCAGCGGATCATTTCGGCCTTTTATGTTGACGGTAAATAATTCCGCCATACGGAAATCGAGTTTTGTAAGCGTCCAGAGGATAAAAAGCAGAATAAAAGGAATTAAAACAAAAAAGCCGAGCAGGATCAGCCCTTTCTTTTTCTTTGGAGCTTTTGTACCGGCAGATTGTGTCTCCGCAAAATGGACGATCCGCCATATAAAATAAAACAAAATTGAGAGAATAAACGCAGCCAACCCCACTCGTGAAAGCGTCAGATAAAGGACAACCGCACCCAAAACAAACAATATCCGTTCAAAGGTAATTTTCCCGAACCGTTTGGAATGAGCGGAATAGCCGGTAACGGCAGCGGCAAACCAAAAAGGAAGGTATAACAGATTTAATTGATGAGCTAACCATGAAGGTTCCAGAGCGAAACCTACAAACCGCTGGCGGTACAGCGAACCGACCGAGACGGCATATTGAATGTCTTTCATCCATTGCGGATAACCGAATGTCGTATACCAAAAAAAAGCTTGCATCAGTGTCCAAATCAAAACCAATGCACCGCTCCAATTCAGCGCCTGCATAGCCAGTTTCAATCGTTGTGGGTCCTGGACCCACAACATCACCGCAATAAAAAACCCAGCTCCGATAAATACCGTAATGATCGCTGAAATTGAAGATCTTAAAGGATCCGATTGTTTATATATGGGAATTTCATAGAAAAAAGAAACAGCGGTGGATATCAAACTGACAATCACAAAACAAAACAAAGGAATCGCATTTTCGGAAAATTTCTCTCCCGAAAGCAATTTAGGAAATACCCATCCGATCAACAAAACCGCCAGAATCAATCCGGAAGGCGCAGCCACCACATCGGAATGAACCAAATTAACCACTGCCGGCATGGAAGTGATCGGCAGTAAAAAAAAGAAAAGAAACCATATTCCCTTCCAAATCGGGGAATCGGCTTGTTTTTCAAAAAACGATATCGGATTCATTCGCCTTCATTTCGCCGGATCGCAGTCGGTTTTTGGCTCTTTCGAAACTCCCGGCTTCATCAAACACAGAAGCAAAGAGATTAAAAAACCGATCAACAAACCGAGCAATGTCAGAAAACCCGTTGTCGCATTCGAGCGCACAACCGGAATATCTCCCGGAACATTTCTTTTTTCGCCCAATACAATTGCCGGAGAAATTCCTTTCGCAAGACGCTGCTTTTCCATAATCTCCGCGGATATTTCTTCGATTTTCTTGAACAGTATTGCCGTATCAGACGGGCAGATATTTGTCAAAGAACCGGAAACAGAGTTTTCGAAACAGAACACCAAATTATTCAAAACTTCCTTTAATCCCCGTTCCTCCAACGCAGCTCTCAGGCAGCGTTGCAGTACGGTATAAGCCTCGTCTAACCAAACCGATGCCATGGCAGCCGATTCTTGCGGATCCTCTCCGGAAACACTCATATACCATTGGTTATTGGTACGATCCAAT
>JALHEL010000239.1 GCA_022837205.1 Leptolinea sp. | reverse complement strand
GTTCCAATGATCTCTCCAAACAGAATCTTCGGCTGTATATAAATGATTCAAATCATCGAATTGAATTTGGACGGGAAGGATGAAAGCGATCGAAAAAAGATTATGGAAGAAATGATTTCCGATTGTGTCGATCAATGGATGAACCTTCAGACGTATTTCATCGGGAATCAATGAAAACGATTTTAATTGAATTTCCGTCTCTTTTTCAACTTGCTTGCCGATGGCAGGGGTAGCTTCCGTATGCTGTTGAAGAACAGGTTCGGCGGTCGGTTGGACAGGCTCTTTATTCTCGACCGAAATTTCGGAGGTTTCGGTGATGGGTTTCAGTCTTTGTTCGACAACCACGGATTTAAAAGAGTCCAAAATCTCAGGCGCTATCGTTCCGGTGATATGATAGGATCGAACGACCCAAGGGCTGATACAGATCACAAAGGACAGCAGAAAGATCAGAAGGTCGCGTATCCCCCGTTTTATTTTTTTATGGAAGACGATGCCTCCGAACAGAATAATTGCCGGAATCATGGCCACAAAATTAAAGCGGGTATAAATCAGGAGCCCCAAGACTCCTCCGGCTGCCGCAGCGAAGTAGGTTTGTTTTCTTCCCTGTCGGAACCATTTGAAAATAAAGTATGCAAACGCCGCGAATAATACTTCGGCTAAAAATTCACTCATTTCCAAACGGGAATGAATCGTCAGAATCTGAGTGGTGTGGAGCGCATTCCATTCCTGAAAAATCATTAGGGCTGCAGCCAAAAATCCGCTGAAAAGCCCTCCCAAATCGGAAGCAAATAAAAATAGAATTGCGGGAAGAATGGCAAAAATCGCACTTTGAATCAGTAAAGTGAGATTCATTTGATTCCCCGAGAGTAAGGTACACAGGTAAATTACAAACGTTACAAACGGTTTCAACACAAGTGTGCCGTGATAAAACTTTAAGCCATAGACGGCGGTTTGAGCCGCCACATCATTCAGTAATGCATCCGAATACGGGTAATATTCGTAATTGGGCGGATAAGGTCCCGGTGCAAAGAAATGAGCTTGCATCGGCGCCATGCTCCAAGTGAAGGCGGCGATACCCCATATCAAGAAAAAAAGGAAAGCACGATTCCGAAATAATTTCACCCGTCCGATTTTTGTCATGAACGGAGAAAGAAGCAATAAAAAACCGATTATTAAGACAATCTGAAGGGATTCGACAGGGACCGCATTTCCGTACCAAGCTTCCTTCCCGGCAACGATTCCCCATCCCGATCCGTAAATAAACAAAATGGTCAACAGAAAAAGGCCGATAAAAATAAAAAAGGGCTTCCCCGTAATCTGCCGGCAATCGTCCTTAATTCTTTTGAATATGTTGCTGTCCGAAAAGACAATCAAGATCAGAGTGGCAGAAAAACCGACCCAAAACAGTAGAAATAGAAAAGGACGCAGGCGATGAAAGTAGGCGGAAAATTGTCCGAACCGATAATCCGGCATTAACAGCAAGCCACCCGAAAGAACCGCCGTAACGGAAGCGATTCGTTTGATCTGCTCCTTACAAGAAAGAATAGACGCTTCCAAGGATGCATTTTTTTGTTGATTTATGTTGAAAATGATTGCACCGACCAAGGATGCCAGAGCAATGAGAAGGAAAAATGCCAACATGACAACTCTTTCGAGAGAAAGTCCGAGGATAAAGGCATTTTTTTGATCCGAAGGAATTTTAAATAGCGAATAGCCGCATATCAAGCTGACGACAGTCAGCAGGGAAAAAAACAAAGGGATGGGTTTTAATCCCCGTTTTTCTTGAGACGGATCGATTCCCACATGTTCTCACTTTCAAAAAAGTAAATCAAGAATATACCGGCCAAAACGACGGCAAAGAAAATCAGATTCGCGGTTAACGGCGGGCGTGAAATGATGAAGAAAGCAAGTATTTCAAGGGCTGTCGCAGCCAAAAGCATTAAATTGACTGCCTGAACATCGGAAAAACCCATTTTTACGAGCCGGTGATAGGTATGATCTGTCCCGCTGTCATAAAAATGCAAATGCCTGCGGAAGCGGGAAATAATTACCAATACCGTGTCAAAAATCGGCACGCCTAACAGAAGAATTGGCATAAACCATGTGGAAGTCTGTAAGCGATCCGGCGGATTATAAATGATGGCGATTGCCGCAATCAGAAAACCGATTGTCTGCGCTCCGGAATCGCCGAAAAACAGAATGGCAGGCGACGAATTGAAAAAATTCAGCACAATGCAGGCTCCCAACATGGCGGAACATAACAGAGCAAGCGACCATTGTTTCGTATCCATGGCAGCCAACACAAAAAAGATAAGCGCCAGCAAAGAGAGCCCTACCATCAACCCATCCATACTGTCGACAAGGTTAAAAGCATTGGTAATAAAAACCATCCAGAAAATCGTAATTCCAAAATCCAGAAGATCATTTACCGTTGCAGAAAAACCCAATATTTCACCCACGGTTTGCATTATCTGCACTTGAATCCCGCAGAAATAGAGCACGATCGCGGCCAAAATCTGGCCGAGCATTTTCCATCGCCAACGCAGAGGCCTGTAATCATCCCACAGTGCGAATCCAAAAATGATTGTGGCACAAAGGAGCACTTTTCCGGTTTGGCTGTCCAAACGGTGATTCAGGAAGACAGCGGTGAGAATCAGTGTCGCAAAAAAAGCCAATCCGCCGCTGATCGGAACAGGTCTTTTGTGAATCTTATGGGGTTCCGATAAGGGGAAATCGATTAAATTCGTTTTATGCGAGAAACGAATCGCAATTGGAACGATAATCAGACATAAAAAGAAACTGACAAAAACTGTTTCAAATATTTTTCCGGTAGAAATCTCTGGCAGAATCATGAGTCTTGTGTCAATTGTTGATAGATTTTGAAAATTTCGTCGTTCACTCGAGAGATCGAGAAAAACTCAATTGCTCTTTTTCTTGCCGCGGTCCCCATTTCGATTCGCATTTCATTACTTCGAATCAATTTCTCCAAAGCATAAGCCAATGATTTCGGATCTTTTGCGGGAACCAGAAATCCGGTGACGCCGTCTACGACAACTTCCCGGCATCCGGGGACATTAGTGGTGACAATGGGACGTCCGCAAGAAGCCGCCTCAATTAATATTCTGGGCAACCCTTCTCGATAAGATGGCAGACATACAATGTCCGATATGGAAATAACGGTCAGAATATCTTCCTGCCATCCCCACCATTCTACGTTTCCTTCTTTTTGCCAAAAGGACAGCTGTTCATAAGAAATGCTGCTGGGATTGCCGTCATCTTTTTTCCCGACCAGAGCGAATCGTGCTTGAAGTGATTTGCTCTTTAATATTTCCGCGGCTTTGACAAATTCTCCTACTCCCTTATCCCAGAGCATTCTGGCGGGTAAAATGATGAGAGGAATGGAGTCCGGTGGTGGGATCGGACGAAACAACTCGGTATCGATACCTGTTCCCAAAATAATATGGGT
>JALHEL010000238.1 GCA_022837205.1 Leptolinea sp. | reverse complement strand
TTCCAAACGAATTCCGAGTTCGGATTCCAGCATCGCGGCAAGACCGACTTCTTTTCGCCCCAGAATCCTCGCTGCGATCATTGTGTCAAAGATATGATTAAATTCGAAGCCGAAGTCACGTTTCAAACACATGATGTCGTATTCGGATGCATGAAAAACTTTCAAGATCGACTTCGAAGAAAAAATCGGAGCGATGGAACTTAAATCTTTTAGCGCCAAAGTATCTAAAATCGCATGATTTTCTTCACTGGAAGCCTGTAATAAGCAAACTTGCTCATAATATACATAAAGGCTGTTTGATTCGGTGTCGACTGCCACTTCGGAACATTTTTCCAACCATGCAGCGACCTTTGCCAAAGTTTTCGGTGTATCCGCAAGCGTGACATTCATTGTGTCTATGGTTATATTCATGCCCAAATTATAATGCAGTACCGGCCATGTCGAACTTTGTCCGGATCAGCGAGTGAACTTGCCTCGGATTTTCTGCCGAAGGAAAGAAATTTTAATTCGGAAAAATCCGCGGGACAAATGCATTTTTTTCCAAATCATGCCGTATAATTTAATCAGAGCTTAAAATTGGAAAAAACTCGAACCAAAAAACTTTTTATTTTCTTCAATCCCGCAGCCGGCCATGAAAAAAAGGTCGATCTGTTTGAAAACAGAATTCGAGAATGGGGCAAGAATAACGGGTGGCGGATTGATATCCATCGAACTCATAAAAACGAAGATCTGAAAAAAGCATTGCGCCAACGCCAAAAAGACGGAATCGATGTGATCGGTGTCGCCGGAGGCGACGGGACGGTTTCCGAAGTGATTTCAGCGATGGCGGGGATCGACCTTCCTTTACTGATTATACCGGCCGGAACGGGAAACATTTTTGCCCGAAATTTTTATATCCCTTTTAATTTGGAAAAATGCCTCAGTTTACTGAATGAAGGCAGCGAAGTCGGTTTTGTCGATCTGATGCTTGTCAACGGCTCCTACCGAATGCTTAATGCCGGCGCCGGTTTCAACGCCCGATTAATGATTTCGACGACCCGTGACGAAAAACAAAAACTGGGATTTTTGGCATATTTAAAAAATATCGGAAAGTCACTGAAACGTACTCATCAGGTTGAATTTGTACTGACAATTGATGGCAAAGAAGAGAGAATTGTGGGAGCGGATGTCTTTATTCCGAATGCAGGTTTTGGCATGCACTCTTGGATCGAAGAAAATTTATTAAACCCCAACGATGGGGTAATTTCGGCTTTTGTCACCCGGCCGTCTGATGTGCAGAGTTTTTTCCGAATTTTATGGGATGCGATCAAGGGAAAAAGCCGGGGGGTTGAGGTTATCAGTCGATTCGAGTTTAAAGATGAGCTTTTGGTCGAAAGTGATCGGCCGTTACCGGCACAATCCGACGGAGAACCGATCGGAACGACTCCGTTGAGAATAAAAGTCGTGCCTTCCTCATTAAAATTGATTATTCCGGTTCGGGAAAGCCCGTTGGCAGGGTTTGAATCCATCAATAAATATTTTTCTCGGATATTGAATTTACCAATTTTAGAAGAACAGACATCTTTAAAGATTCCCAAAAGGATATTTTCGGATCAAAATCGGAAGTGAATTTTTAGCATAAAACTTGCACTTAATTAGACAGGATTTTTCGAAAATTTGAAGGGATCTGATGAGGGTGGATGGCAGGGAAAGTTTTACGATCTAAAAAAGGAATTCTTCTTTTATTACTGCTCTCTGTCTTTATCGGATCTTGTAATACAGCAAAGTCCGATGATGCATTGGAACAGGAAGTGGCTTCTTTTGTGAAGACCCTGCAAATGCCTACCGAAGATCCTTGGCTTGCAGCCGTTCAGCCGACTCTTTTACCGTCCAATACAGCTTCTCCCTCACCCATCCTGTTGTTAAATAATCAAACGAACTCGGCTCCGACCGAAATGGTCTTTATTCCAACCGATGAACCCACCGCTATCCCGGTACCGCCGACGGAAGTTCTGTCTGCCCCGATCGATACATCCAATTCCCCGACTGAAACTCCGCTTCCTTTTTATCGGCCGGTGATCGTCGATCCGAACCCATCGGGAGCGGATTGGAAGAGCCTGCCTATCATTCCGAAATCGATAACGGAGACCGCGAAAGATATTTATCGGTACGGAGTGTCGAAGATGGGAAGGCGCCCGAATTATTTTTCAAAAATCGGGGATTGCCAGTCATACCCCAATGTATTCATGGGCGAGTACGATTATGTTTCCGGCTCTTATGAATTGAGTGATGATGACCTTTATTTGGAAGATGCCATCAATTATTTTCAAGAATCGTTTGGCGCTTTGAGTTTCGCGGTCGCGAACGGTCTGAGCGCCGCTTCTTTGCTGACAACCATCTGGTCTGACCCCTCTTACTGTGAGAGTGGTGAGTCCGCATTGCTTTGCGAGCTGCGAATCAATAAACCTTCGATTGTTTTTGTTAATTTAGGTACGAACTGGGTATCGACCGCAGATGTATCGTTGTATGAAGATTATTTGGATGAAATTGTTTATACGATTATTCAATATGGAACGTTGCCGATTCTTTCTTCCAAAGCGGATAATGTGGAAGGGAATAATCAGATCAATGAGATCACAGCCGCTATCGCCAAAAAATACGGTGTACCATTTTTCAATTTTTGGGCGGCAGCCCAAAGTTTGGAAAATCACGGCTTGGATCCGGATCGTTCCGACATTTATCTTTCAGTCGATGCATGGAAAGTCCGCAGCTATTGGGGATTGAAAATGTTATATACGGTCGGGCATTCTTTGGAACTTTTTTGATCTGGGGAAGCGATCGAACGATTTATAATAGCAGGGGGAGAAAGTTATGAAAAAAATAATTTATTCGCTCGCAATGATTATTCTGTGTGTTCAGCTTTCCGGATGTGGCGGAAATAAAAAAGTTTCCGAAGAATCCAAGGTAGTGGAATCTTTTTATAATGCGATCGTGAATCAAGAACGGGACAAGATCGGATCGATCGTTTGTTCCGACTGGGAAAAAGACGGTTTACGGGAAGTCGATGCTTTCATGGGAGTGAAATCGGAGTTGAAAGATTTCAGCTGCTCCGTTCAAAAGGAAGAGGCTGACAATGCAGAAGTGACATGCACGGGATCGATCGCCGCTTCTTATGGGAATGAAATAACGGAATTTCCGCTGAAAGACAGAATCCATAAAGTGGTTAAAGAAAACGGAGAATGGCGGCTTTGCGGGTTCGAATAGGATTTTTCAGTGAGACTGTTCAATCGTGAAACATTAATCGCTTTCCTTTTTGCTCTTCTCATTATCGGCTTAATCATCTTTACAGCGGATGAAGCCCCACAATGGGTTTATCAGGGATTTTAAATGCTTTTGTCAAATATTCTGTTATTGGCGGGGTTATTTTTATTAATCCGGGGCATCCCTCAGCAAAGAATTCGAAAGTATTTTCTGCTGGCGTTATCGATCATTTTTGTAT
>JALHEL010000237.1 GCA_022837205.1 Leptolinea sp. | reverse complement strand
ACTGACCGGTGCGGATGCCGGGCTGGGATATTTGATCAATACCGCAAGAGGACAGTACGATACCGCAATGGTTTTTGTCGCGGTATTTATGTTGATGATCATTTCAATTTTGCTCTATGTATTGATTCTGGCAATCGAAAAACGAACCTTACGTTGGCAGACTGTTCAATAAATCGGAAAATCGGAGGAAAAATGATTTATAAAACCATTAAAAAGCTGTTATCGGTTCTATTAACCGTCTTGTTTCTCATGATCGGTTCTAACCCAGTCTTTGCGGAAGAATTCTCATTACCGGTAGGATTTGTCCCCAATGTTCAGTTTGCTCCGTTATATGTCGCACTTGAAAACGGCTATTTCGCCGGGGAAAATCTGAAAATCACACTGGATCACAGTCTTGAAACGGATACCGTCGCATTGGTAGGCGCAAACAAAATACCTTTCGGCATTTGCTCCGGAGAACAAGTGCTGCTCGCCAGAAATCAGGGACTTCCGTTGACTTACATTGCGGAATGGTATGAACAATATCCGGTGGGAATTGTCTCGCTGAAAGAAGCGGGAATTACCTCAATGCAGGATTTGCGCGGGAAAAAAGTAGGTGTACCCGTTCTCTCCGGAGCCAGCTATATCGGACTGGAAGCGTTATTACAGCAGAGCAATATGACGGATGCCGATATTCAGTTGGAAACGGTAGGTTATACTCAAGTGGAATTGCTGATCAGCGGAAAAATCGATGCTGCGGTAATTTATATCGCGAACGAACCCGAACAATTGAAAGCACTCGGATATGAGATTAACCTTATTCGGGTTGCCGATACTGTCCCAATGGTCAGTAACGGTTTGATCACCAATGAAAAAACTATTCGTGAGAACCCGGAACTTGTCCGGAGAATGACGCGTGCTTTTCTGAAAGGAATTCAATGGACTCGACAAAATCCCGATCAGGCTTACGAAATCTGTAAAAAATATGTCGATAATTTGGCAAATGCCGAAAACCAGGAATTACAGAAACAAATATTAATTCAATCCATCGCGTTATATCAAAGTCCTTCTTCCGAAACACCGCTCGGTACTACGGATGCGGCCGCATGGGAAAAAATGGTTGAAGTTATGAAACAGATGAAGCTGCTGAAGCCCGATTTTGATATGAGCGGTTCGTTTACCAACGAGTTTTTACCGTAGCCGGCAGGTACTCTTTGCGAAAAGTGATCGCTTCCATCGAAAATCTCGGAATGACGTTCCCATCGGAAAACGGCGGGCTGCAAGCTTTAAGTGACATTAATCTGACACTTTACGATCGGGAATTTGTCTGTATTATCGGTCCTTCCGGCTCAGGGAAAAGTACTTTACTGCGGATATTGGCGGATGTGTTGGTTCCCACACAGGGGAAAGTAACTTTTGCCGACGGGCAAAATCCCAATCGTGCCATCGTTTTTCAGAGTTCCAATTTACTCCCATGGATGAATGTCATCCAAAATATAGCGCTCCCGCTTAAAATTCGGGGAGCCGGCGAAAAAGAAGCGCTCTCTCAAGCCGGAAACTGGATTCGTCGGGTCGGACTGAACGGATTCGAATATGAGTGGCCGCAAAATTTATCGGGTGGGATGAAACAACGGGTTGCGATCGCCCGCGCTTTAGTCCAACAACCGGAACTGCTTCTTTTGGATGAGCCGTTTGGTTCCTTGGATGCTCTGACACGTGATCAGATGGGGTTAGAACTTTTGAAGACCTGGGAAACGTTTCATCCGACCGTTCTGATGGTAACCCATTCGATTACGGAAGCGGTTTTGTTAGCGGATCGGGTAGCCGTTTTCAGCAAACGCCCCGGACAGATTATTCACGAGTTGGAAATCCCCTTTCAACGCCCGCGGTCGCCCGAATTGAGGGATGAGATAAAGTTCTTGCAGGTGGTTAAAAAATTAAGAGGAATGATCGTTACCGAAAGTATCTGAACAAAGCTTTGCGACCGCAAAAATTTTTCTCCGGATCATGACGGAAAATTCAGCAGCAACTCTTCCAACAACAGTTGCGGACTGACATTTGCATCCAAATATTCCAACGACCGATTCAAATGCCGGATCAATTCGCGAAATTGTTCGGTTGAATATTTGGCGGCTACCGAAGCCGATTCCGAACAGAGATCAATAAAAGTGAGCGATTGAGCGGTCAGTTTACCGCCGGTAGAAAACAACAGTAAATCCCGCATGACAGATTGCCAAACATGCAATACCTCCCGTAATTCCGTTCTTTTTTTAAAATCCTTAAAATTGGAAGCATATCGAAATCGTTCGCGGGTATTCTGTGAGAATATTTCAAGGCATTCCGCGGCTGTTCTATTCATTTGTTCCGCTTTTTCAGGTTCTTTTAAGAGCGAAATCGCAAATCCGACCCGGCCGGCAGACAGATGAGCGGCGCTTTCCGCCGCTTTCGATTCGACCTGATATCGATCCGTTAAATAGCTGGTCAACTGCGCCGGATTGGCCGGAAACAAGTGCATTACTTCGCAACGGGATGTAATGGTAGGCAAGAGAGAATTTTCGGAGTCGGCTGTCAACAATAATTTCACATTTTCAGGGGGCTCTTCCAAAATTTTCAACAGAGCATTTTGAGCATTTTGATTGGCTTCGTCAAAACGCAGCAAAAGACCGATCCGCCAGCGGGATTCATAAGGCGCCAACGATAAAGTATGTTGCAGATCCCGTATTTCGTCGATTTTCAGTATGGTTCCGGCGGTTTCCGTCTCGGTCACAATCAAATCGGGATGTTGCTGTGCAGCAATCTGCCGGCAGTTGCGACATTTTCCGCAGAACTCACCCGGGGCGGGCGGTTCCGAACAATTTAAAGCCTGTGCAAACTGAAGGGCAATTGTCCGGCGACCCGTCCCGGGAATCCCGACAAACAGATAAGCATGTCGAACTTCATCCTGCAAAATATGATTGCGCAGGATATTTACGACTTGATCATGCCCAAAAATATCCCAGCTCATTTTTTCATTTTCTTTTTCTTCTTCTTGGACGGTGAAGAAGCCTGAACGACTTCCCTTTCCCGCGGTTCCTCTTTTTGGGCGGTTTCGTCCGGAGATATTTGCCCGTCATCCGATCGGTCCGAATCGCTTTCAACCGGTTCGGCATTTGATTCCTGAGGAGACGGCTCTTGTTGTCGTAAATCCGCTAAGCTGATCCGCTCCGCTGCCGTCAGCATAGATAATTGCGGTAAGGTGACAAACATTTGTTCCACAACGCTGCGACGAATATCATTCAACAGTTGCGAGAACAGCTCCGCCGCTTTGGTCTTATAAACCACCAACGGGTTCCTTTGGGCATAACTTTCCATGCTGATCGAAACACGTAATCCTTCGATTTGAGTCAAATAATCGACCCATTGGCCGGTAATACTTCGTAAAATTACCTGACGGTTTACTTCATTTTGAATTCGTTTTCCCAAATAGGATTGGATTTCAGCCGCGATTTCGCCATCCATCTCAGCCGG
>JALHEL010000236.1 GCA_022837205.1 Leptolinea sp. | reverse complement strand
ACCTGGATCTAGCCGGAAAAACAATTGCCGTCGACCCGCTTCATTTTCGCTTCTTTGAAACCAAGCTTTTGGAAAATGCCGTTACGGATTGTCGAATTGTTTCCGGAGAGTCTCTCTTTAAAAAATTTCGGTTACAAAAGACGGAAGAAGAAATCTCTTTCATGAAAAAAGCGGCGATTATCGCCGAAACAGCTCTTGAGAAGACATTGAAAATCGTTCGACCGGGCATCAGCGAACGCGAAATCGCATCGGAGTTGAATGCGCAGTTGATGCGAGCGGGAAGTGATTCGACGCTCCCGTTTCCTCCCATCGTAGCCGGCGGACCTAATGCTGCCGATCCGCACGCAGCGGTCAGTGATCGGATTTTGGAGAGCGGTGATTTTCTCTTATTTGATTGGGGCGCCCGTTATCAAGGCTATTGTTCGGACATTACCAGAACCTTTGCCGTCGGCGATATCAGCGAAGTTCAACACGAGGTTTACAATACTGTCTTGGCTGCCAACCGTGCCGCAAAAAGAGCCGCTCGTCCCGGTATACCCTGCGGAGCGATTGATCGGGTTGCCCGTGATGAAATAGAAAAAGCGGGGTATGGGTCTTTCTTTACGCACCGGCTGGGACATGGCTTGGGAATGGAAGCTCATGAGGATCCGTATATCTACGCCGAAAACAGTTTACCGTTAAGCGAAGGAATGGTTTTTACCGATGAGCCGGGTATCTATCTTCCCGGCAAGTTTGGTGTCAGAATCGAAGATGATTTAGTCATAACAAACGAAGGATGCGAACAAATCACATCTTTTCCGCGGGAGTTAAGAATATTATGAACAACCCTTATCAATATGAAGATCTGACGATGATACCGTTTCAATCCGGACCGTTATTGAACAATACCTTTCTGATCGCCGACCGAAAATCGAAGGAATGCATAGCGATTGACCCGTCATTCTTTTTCGAACAGGTACTCGAAAAGATCGACCGGGAGCAGTGGAATTTTAAGGCAATCTGGCTGACCCATGCTCATTTTGATCATATCGCCGGAATCCGATCTGCCGTAAAAAGTTATCCCCAAATTCCGATTGCGATGCATCCGGATGACGAAATTATCCGGGAAAACGGAGGAATAGCAAGCAATTCAAGTGCGGGGCAAGAAAAATACTGTCCGAAGCCTGCGATTCATCTTCGAGATGGGATGACACTTGCCGTAGGAAAATATGAATTTCAGGTCTTGCACACACCGGGACATGCTCCCGGCCATTGTTGTTTTTATCAAAAAGAAGCCGGTTGGCTGTTCACCGGTGATTTGATTTTTTATCATGATTGCGGAAGAACCGACTTACTCGGCGGGAACCCGGCTGCTCTGATGAACAGCATTCGTGAAAAAATTCTAACTCTTCCGGATGAAACCCTTATTTTCCCGGGACATGAAGAATTCTCAAGTGTCGGAGCGGAAAAACCATATTATAAATAGATGATGAACCGATTCTTTTCCCCTCCCGATTCGGGAAAAAAGATGATCCGAGCGGGCCTGCAAGCAGGCATTCTCTTAATCTTGTTTTTTATGATTCCTGCCTGCCAGACCACCGTTCCGGCTTCCGAAAAAACCAAAACGCTCGGCAGTTCTGCCGAACCCGCACAAAGCACCGCTTCAATTATTCCCACACTGTTTTTTACCCCATCCGTTCAACCGACTGCATCTCCCACACCGCTTCCGCAACATGTTAATCTCGGATTGGAAGATGTCGCGGGAATGACCATCCGAGTCTGGCATGCCCAACAAAACGAGGTAAAATCCAAACTCGAAGAGCTGGTCGATCGCTTCAATTCCGAAGATGAATACGGATTTACGGTTTCACTCCATAACGAACTTTCCGACTCGATTCTGAACGATGTTTTAATGACGCCTCCCCCGGCGAATGAATTTCCCAATATCGTGATTGCCGGATCTCCTTGGCTTAAAAGTTGGCAGGCCGCTAAATTCCCGATGGTAATGCTCCAAACTTATATAGATCATCCGACCTACGGGTTCGAAGCACAGGAAATACCGCCTGTTATGGATTCAATGATGAGCCAAGAATATTATCGGGGTAATTTGACCGCACTTCCGCTATGGCATTTACCCGAATTCCTTTTTTATAACGATACTTTCGGACAGATTCTGGGGTTCTCCACCCCTCCCGCAAATCGTGATGATTTTACCGAACAAATCTGTGCGGCGTTGGCTGCCGTCAATTCCGATTCGGATCCCGGTAATGACGGAACGGGAGGGTGGATCTTGACGAGCTCGCCGGGTGCGGTTATCAGTTGGATGATGACAACAGCCCCTCAGAAAGCTGATTTCAGCAATTTCCCCGAAGAAAAAGACCGGGATCTTTTTACCGATACGGTTACTTGGTTGAGGAAGCTGTTTGATCAAGGCTGCGTATGGCAAAGTCGTTTATCCGAACCGTTCGATTATTTCGCGAATCACAACGCTTTACTCTATTCCGGCACATTTGCCGATATTCCTTTTCAACGACGGGCTTTTGAAAACGCCGATTCGAATCGATCGGATGATTGGACGCTTATCCCTTACCCTTTCAATAATTCGGACAACGAAAATTCTCCCGTAATCTTTTCCACGGCTGTTTCGGCCGGTATTTTTACCGGAACCGCCGAAGAACAATTTGCATCCTGGCTGTTCCTTTCGTGGTTAATGAAACCCGAAAATCTGACCGAATTGGCTTTGGCCGCAAATGCCTGGCCGGTGCAGGATACCCCGGAAATCACCAAAATGGTTAAAGAGAAAGCCGATTCAAAGATTTATGCATCCTTAAAATGGCGGACAGCGATTCAACCTTCTCCGCTGCCCGCAGATTGGAACACGGACAGCTTGGTCCTTTCCGACGGATTCGCTTATGCCTTCAGCCCCGGAATGAATATCACCAAGATTCCCGACATATGGGACCAGATTGAATCAACTTTAACAGAAATAAAGCAAGTCGATCAACAAAAACTTTAAGCGTCTGAATATCGTCATAAGGATAATTATGAAAAAGAATGGGATAATTTGTTTTTCTTGCCTTTTGCTCCTGTTTGAGCTTTCCGGTTGCAGTTTGTTTACTCCCAAAGCGGCGATTCTCTCGGAAAAGAATCGCAAAACCGATCAGACAGAAATTCCGATTGGAACGAATACCGTACAAATTATCCTGAAACCGACAGAGAATATTATTCAAACGCCCTTCGTAACTGCTGACTTTCAATCCTCACCGGAAAAAGCCGCACCCGAAAACCCAACCCTCCCGCCGAGTATTCAGCCGTCTCCTTCAGTCACTCAAACCAAAACGGCGGAAAATCGCTCTTCTCCGCAATATTCATTCACCTCGACACCTATCGCCATTCCCGATCTGACTGTCACTTTGCAACCTACAGCGGTCCCCCTCAGACTGATAGCTACCGCCGCTCCACTCAAAGTGCAAAGAGATCATTCGAAAGCTTTTCTGATTACCCTTTCTATTCCGTCCGTAACACTTTCACCGACTTATACGA
>JALHEL010000235.1 GCA_022837205.1 Leptolinea sp. | reverse complement strand
AGAATTGTTACCTGCATGGCTGGAAATTCACTTCTAAGTCCCGCCAGCATTGTCAAGCCGTCTCTGTTCGGCATTTTGATATCCGTAATCAAAATGTCCGGCAGATAGGTTCGAACCGCAATAGCTCCGGAAATACCGTCAAAAGCTGTTGCGACGACTTCGCATTTGTAAGAATTCCAATTTACAACACTTTGCAGTCCGCGAACAATAATTTCCTCATCATCGACGATGACAACTTTATACATAATAAAAATTATACGAGATCTTATTACAAACCACGAAAATCAACCTTTAATGGCACCCGCAACCATCCCTTTGATAATATTCTTTTGCAACAATACATAAACAATCAAAACGGGAACGACAACAATCACTACTGCTGCGGCCATCAATCCGTAATTTACTCCGGCTTGAGAATTGATTTCGTTTAAAAGGAGAGTAATTGTCCGTTCTTTGGGTCTGCGTAAAAAGAACATCTGAGTAAAAAGGTCGTTATAGGACCAAAGAAAAGTAAAAATTGCCACAGTCGCGAAAGAGGGTTTTGCAACCGGAAGAATAATTCGAAAATAAATCTGAAAAACATTACAACCATCGATAAATGCGGATTCTTCCAAATCAATCGGAATGGATTGAATGAACCCCATCAATACGACTATGGCAAAGGAAAGATTTCCCGCGATCTGCGGCAAAATCGTGCTCAATAAAGATAAAGGCAGTTTGCCGGTGCTGGCAATCCCCCAATGGACTTCCATTCGATAAACCGGGATAATGGTAGAAAATACCGGAAACATCATACTCGCTATAATGAATGAATGAAGAATTTCTTTGCCTTTAAAAGAATATCGAACCAATCCGTATGCGGCAAATCCCGCAAAAAGACTTACGAAAAGTGTTACGACAATCGAAATGATGAGACTGTTTCCGTACGCTCGGAAAACATTTGAGCGTTCGAAAGCGGTGGAATAATTATCCAAAGTAAAAGAATCTAACCAAGGCCACGGAATGGAAAAAGAATCCGAACGAATTTGCCCTTTGACTCGAAAAGAATTGATCAGTACCCAAACAAAAGGATAAATCGTTGTGATTGCCCAAATGGTCAGAACGGTATAGGAAAATAAAGTCGTAAAACTGTATGAATGAATTCTTTTCGAAGAAAATCGCTTGTTTCCCATACTAATATTCTTTTTCCTTAAAAATCTTATTTGCGATTTGAGAAATAACTACACCCAGAATGACGATTACGACAGCAATAGTTGAACCATAATCTACATCCGAACGCAAGAACGTTTGATTATACATATAAGTCCCCGTCAACCAGGATTCATCCATCGGAATTCCTGAACCCATCATCACCCACGGTAAATCAAAAACTTTCAAAGCGCCGGTAATTGCCAAAATCAAACAAGTAATCAAGACATTTCGGATCATCGGTAAGGAAATATAATATGTCCGTTTCCAAAATCCGGCCCCGTCCAATGAAGCAGCTTCAAATATTTCCTGCGGAATATTACTGAGCCCGGTGACGATGATGACAAAATAAAATCCAACATATTGCCACATAACCGGAGACAGCATCGTCAGCATAAAGTGATTTTCATCTTTCCAATCGATATTTTGAGTAAACCCAAAGAATTTTTGGAGTATTTGATTTAACATTCCGCCGTCATAAAGGAAAACAAGATTAAACAATAATCCCAATGCCGTGGCACTGATCACCAAAGGGAAGAAATAAACTGTTCGAAAAAACTGAGATCCTACTTTGATGGAATCCACAAAAATCGCAAGAAGGAGGGCGATTCCTACCTGAAAAATGATTGTCGAAAGCATCAGGATCATCGTGTTTTTTACGGCGGTAATCATATTGGGATCCTGAAATAATCGAATATAGTTCTTAAACCAAGGATCATTCAATCCCTTAGCGGCAGTTCCTAAACCTGAAATATCCGAAAAGCTGTTGAATATATTCATGATGAACGGATAATATAAAAAGATGGTCATCAGAATCAGCGCCGGTACTAAGAAAATAATTAAAGGAAGTTTATTTTTGTAGATCGTTGAACTCATTATGTTTTCTTTATTATTTTTTGAATGATTTCGGTTTTATTATCAATGAGGGACAGGCATCCCTGTCTGTCCCTCATTTTTTATCACATTTTGATATTTTTTATTGGTTGAATGAGATCATTGAAGCAATCGCATCCGTAGCGGTTATTTTGCCGGTGACAACATTCTTAACATTTGCAAAAAGATCCGCCCGAGCCTCACCGGTCAAAAGATCCTGAACGGCAGGCGAAATTCCGGTTGCACCTTTTGTCATCGCAAGCGCTGCTGTTACCAAAGCATCTGCATCTTGAGGAGGAGTTGTTCCTTTCTTTAATGCCGTAACAGCGGTTGCTCCGAAAGTGGAAACGACATCATCAGAGGTCATCATACCGACGAAATCCACGCAAGCCTTTTGTTTTTCGGGATCATTCCAAGCTTTCCGAGTAATGTAATAACCCATCGAAAGCCCGCCGATGATATCGGTTGCGGCACGATCACCCTGAGCGGGGACATATGTCACAGTAAAATTATTAATATCGTCTGCATTAGATTGGAACCAGCCTATTTTCCAACTGCCATCGATGGCAAATGCTGCTTTATGATCAGCCATCAACTGAAAAGTCTCTGCATCAGTTGCGGTTAAGGTATTTGCCGGTAAATATCCCTTTTCATAGAGAACTTTGATATCTTCCAATCCGGCAGCCCATTTTTGAGCGACGGCATCATCGGCAGTTTTCGGAATATCTAAATGATTTGCTACCGAACCGTGATTGAATACGGTGTACTCAAACCAATAATGAGGAACTTCCTGAAGAGAAACCGCGACACAGGTAAATCCGGCAGTCTTAATCTTTTCACAATCATTCAGGAATTGTTCCCAGGTATAATCCGCCCCCGGTACCGCGACACCGGCTTCATTTAATACTTTTTTGTTGACAAACAGCCCTTCCCAATATCCGTTTACCGGTACCGAATAATTTTTCCCGTCCACCGGAGATGCGCCCAACATGCTGTCCTTCATATTCGAAGCATAATCCGGATAAACCTCACGAATTTCATCGATTGAAACGACTTTTCCGGCTTTCACAAACGGATTGGAATCCACACCGTTGAAGAAAAACAGAACATCGGGTTCCGCACCTGTTTCAAAATCAGTCATGATTTTTGCCTTCCACTCCTCGTTGGAAGTGCCTGATTCATCATTGACTTTATTCCCCGTTTGCTCTTCATACATCTTGACAGCCGCCTCATAGTTTCCGCGGTTCCCGTCATCACCGCCATAAGAGGTAACTACAGTAATCTCTTCGGCAAAAGCGACACTGGCAATCATTAAACTAAAAATAATCACCAATCCAACGATAAATATAGATCTTTTTTATGAAAACGGTTTGAATATTTGTATATTTATTGTAGATTGACCAAGATGTTTGTTACATAGTAAAACTTGTTTTTATTTGTATAATTTTGTCTGATTATCGGGATTATAAAGGCTTACGGAAGAATTCGATTGATTTAATAAGATGATTCGCGCAAGTGTTCTCTGATTTGGGAGAGAGGTAATCGTCAATCCACATTCCTTTCCGTAAAGAAATTTCAAGCGTAAATTAACATTTCGAATTCCGAGACGACCTGGCTTAATGTCTGTCGTATCATTTCCATTCCAATTTAAAAGGCGATCAACAGCTTCTTTGTCAGCATCGGTCAATTCTCCGCTGTTTTCAACTTCCATGACGATTTTTTCTTCCTGTCGATAAATTCTTAATATTAGATCGCCGTTTCGATGAGGGGCTATTCCGTGTTCGATTGCATTTTCGACGATCGGCTGCATAACCAAGCGAGGTACTTTTTCATCCAATAACGCCTCATCAATTTCTTGTTTGACGGTAAGACGTTTTCCAAACCGAACAGAGATGATATAAAGATATGCATTCACATAGGTCAGTTCCTCTGCAAGCGAAATCATTGTTTCCCCACCGCGCGCGGTGGCTGCCGAAAGCATGGTCGATAAAGCCTCGATCATACTGGATACTTTTTCATCTCCGGAAATTCGTGCTTCCCAATTAATGGTCTCCAACGTATTGTTGAGGAAATGAGGATCGATTTGTGATTGCAAAGCTTTAATTCTGGCATCCTGAAGTGCTATCTGTTCCTGATAACTTCGTTCAAATTGAACTTTTAATTGATGAGACATACTGTTGAACCGTTCGGTTAAATAGTTAAACTCATTCGAATCTGGTAATGGTTGAATTTGATATCCGATTTCTCCGGATTCAATTTTTTGGGATGCCTCGATCATCGCCGAAATTGGTTTTGAAATAAATCGATAGAAAATCCAAATAACCAAAGCCATCAAGGGGACGGTAAACAAAATAAGCAGCCATATCATTCGCCGAAAATTGGGGATATCATCGGAAAGTAAAGATTGATTTGTGGTAATGGCATAGGAAATTGTCTGTCCTTCCACTTTCTTGCGAATAAAAATGTCATATCTTCCGTCTTTTTTTTCTAAAATCGGCTGATTCAAATTGATCTCATATTCCGGGAGAGAAACCGGCTCTCCAATCACATCGGAACGAATCGAGTTAAAATAAACCGAAGCTCCTTCAATCCAAACCACGCTTCTGACACTGTCAAACATCACGTCTCGATTTAATTCCATAATAATTACCGCAAAAGGTTGGAACTTGCTATCCACCATATTGCGTACCATATACAGCTTTTCACCGTCGCTTAAAAATATGATTTCGGTTCCGCTTTTTGAAGCGGCTTCCCGAACAATCGAATGCATATTACTGCGATACTCCCTGACTTTGGTAAAAGAACCGGAAGATGCTCGATTATTTGCATAATAGACTTTATCGGGCTCGTCGCAAAAATATAAAAAAGTTGAAATGAATTGATTATTGTCGCGATATTTCGATACCAAATAAGAGGTTACCGATGAATAGAGAGAAATTTCATCATGATCCTGTCGATATAATGAATAAGCATTCCAAATATCCCTATCATAAGATGCTGCTCGGGAGGATTTAATCGCACTTTCAATCATATTTTGAGAAAGCATTACCATATTTTCGGCATTCGTAGTAATCGTATCGGCAATTTGCGATTCGATATTTCTCATTGTGAAGGATCCCAATGTTCCGATAATCACCAGGATAGGAACAACCCAGCAAGCAATAACAATAATGATTAATCCCCATTTTAGTGAAAACTTTCTTTTCTTTGTTCGCATATTTGGATTGTATCCCGAGAATGAGAAAATCGGTTCATGATCTCTAAAATAGAATTCTGATATGAACATTTTTATAAACTGATCTGCATAGTTAATCTGAAAAACAGTGAATATCACTGAAATTCTATTAACCGATGATCGAAATCCGGAATGGATTTATTTGTCGATTCTCCGTCCTAAAATCAAAAGAATTTTTCTTTTTATGAATTCATCTACATTATTCATTTGAAGCTAAATGAAACATCACGTCATTTACCGTCCAGGCAATTTCATCATTATTTTGCTCTAAAATCAGTTTGATATATTTTATGCTTACCGGTGAGAACGCATAATCCGAATGTGTTTGATACGTCAGCGGCAGTATTTCCCAGTCAATCCCATTCTCGGATCCTTCGATCCTTAATTCTTGCGGAGTTTCATACCTTTCGGTACTTGTAAGAATCGATATCCCATATAATTTCGTTGTTTCTTTCAATTCGAACAGTAAATAATCTCCCTTTTGTTGAAATCTTTCCGTCGACCAACCTGTCTGATCATCCGGATCAAATATCAA
>JALHEL010000603.1:616-1134 GCA_022837205.1 Leptolinea sp. | reverse complement strand
TATGAATACCGGTGCGATATTAAAACCTTTCAGGAATCCGGATCAGGCAGCGATTGCCAACCTGTTTTTTCCGTGTGAACTGTTATGGGCAATGGACATCGATCCTTTTTTTACGGAAGGAATGGCAGCCTATTTAAACGGAGCCGCTTGCGAACATTCCTTCATTCGTTATGCGGAAGATTCGGGGATTCCGCAGACATATTGTTCTTATCATAAGGCATTACTGGGAGCAGTCTTATCGAATGTAATCCCCGTACCTCGATTTGCAGCTTATACGACACTTGCTTGCGACGCCAATTTGAACACTTTTCGTTCCATCGCCGATTATTTTCATATTCCCTGTTTTGCGGTGGATGTTCCCGGGCTTGAATCAGCCGATACCGTTGCTTATGTCTCTGATCAGCTTCGGGATCTGGCTTATGCCGTCGGGCATATAATGGGGAAAAGGCTCGACGAAGATCGTTTAAAAGAAATAATTCGGAGGGAGAATCATTGCGTCAGGATGGCTTGCGAACAGC
>JALHEL010000603.1:0-584 GCA_022837205.1 Leptolinea sp. | reverse complement strand
TTCCCTACTCATGTAAATATCGGGACAGAAAATGCAGAAAAGTATTTTCGGCTCCTACTTGAAGATACCCGGAATGCAAAACTTTCCGAAGGCGAAAAACGAATTCTATGGGTTCATACCATCCCTTATTGGCAGGAATCGATCCGAAATCTTTTTAATCAAAGCAGAAAATATCAAATTTTGCTTTCTGATATGAATTATGATTTTTTAGAAGAATTAGATGAGAATGCTCCGTATGATGCACTGGCAAGGAAGTTGATTCGAAATCCCATGAACGGTCGCGGGCAGAGACGGAGCGAACATATTCTGAACTTAGCGAAAAAGCTGAAAGCGGACGGAGTGGTTTATTTCTGTCACTGGGGATGCAAACAGACTTTGGGAAATGCGCGATTAACAAGCGAATGTTTACAAAAAGCCGGCTATCCGGTGTTGATTTTAGATGGAGACGGTTGCGATCATAATAACATCAATGACGGTCAGATGATTACTAAGCTGCAGGCTTTTCTTGAAATGTTGGAAACGAATCGATGATCCGCTATATCTGTAAATATACACCGTTGGAACTGTTCGGATCCTTTGGGCTG
>JALHEL010000234.1 GCA_022837205.1 Leptolinea sp. | reverse complement strand
AAAAGCGGCGGACCTGATTCCTGAAAAGATAGATGAAAAGGAGATAGCCAAACGTGAAGACTTCCGGGATGTGTTTACGATAACTATCGACCCGAAAGACGCAAAAGATTTCGATGACGCCTTGTCGCTTCGTAAAGTCTCCCCCACACTGTGGGAGGTGGGTGTGCATATTGCAGATGTAACGTATTACGTGAAACAGGGCGACATCATCGACAAAGAAGCTGAAAACCGGGCAACATCCATCTATTTGGTCGATAGGACTATCCCTATGCTGCCTGAAAAGTTGAGCAATGGGTTATGTTCTCTCCGTCCGAAAGAGGACAAACTCTGTTTTTCGGTTATTTTCGAACTCAATGAGCAGGCCGAAATAAAAAAATCGCGCATCGTTCGCACCGTTGTAAATTCCGACAGCCGGCTCACGTACGAAGAGGCACAAACGGTGATAGAAACCGGTAAAGGCGATTTTTCAACGGAGATACTGGCGATGAATAGCCTGGCCCAGAAACTGCGCGACAAGCGTTTTGCCAATGGAGCCATCAATTTTGAACGCTACGAAGTGAAATTCAACCTCGATGAGAAAGGTAAACCGCTTGGTGTCTATTTTAAAGAATCGAAAGAGGCCAATCACCTCATTGAAGAATTTATGCTTCTGGCCAACAGGACGGTAGCCGAATTTATCGGAAAAGTTCCGAAGGGTAAGAATGCAAAGACATTTGTTTATCGTATCCACGATATCCCCGATTCCGAGAAATTAGACACATTGAATGCCTTTATCCTTCGCTTCGGGCATAAAATAAAAACCGAAGGAAATAAAGTGGAAGTAGCCAAAAGCATCAATTCGTTGTTAGACAAAGTGCAGGGCCGTCCCGAAGAGAATCTGGTGGAAACCATTGCTATACGCACCATGTCCAAGGCGGTTTATTCTACTAAAAACGTGGGGCATTACGGGTTGGCTTTTGACTATTATACGCATTTCACATCGCCCATCCGCCGTTATCCCGATATGATGGTCCATCGGTTGCTCGAACGTTACCTCAACGGGGGAGCTTCAGTCAATCAAGCAGAGTTGGAGACGGAATGCAAGCATTCTTCCGATATGGAGCAAGTGGCTGCCAATGCCGAGCGCGACTCCATCAAATACAAGCAAGTGGAATTTATGGCCGACAAGATCGGAAAGGTGTACGATGGTGTTGTCTCGGGCATTACGGAATGGGGTATCTACGTGGAGATCAATGAAAACAAATGCGAAGGGATGATCCCTATCCGTGAGCTGGACGATGATTTTTATGAGCTGGACGAGAAAAACTATCGGTTGGTAGGCCGTCGTACCAAGCGCGAATATCGCCTCGGGCAACCGGTTTCCATACAAGTTGCAAAAGCTAACCTGGAGAGGAAACAGTTGGATTTCGTTTTGAGTTAAAATACAACTTCCTAAAAGCCGAAGTCTTGCTGAATGCATGCTGAAAAAAGACCGGGCCTTGGTATTCGTACTTTTGCCAGCAGGAGCGGTCTTGAAGTTCTGGAAAAGGGTCGAGGTAATACTCCCTGTCGGTGTTGTCCACAATCAGGAAGCCCCCTATTGCTATGTGTGAAATCGCTCTTTTTATGCAACTGTTCCTTGCCCTTCCATCCACCAAAACCATGTTGAAATATTCTTCCGGGTATGCATCGATGGCTTTTACGTACTCTTCGAATGAGAGGCCGGCCGATTTTGCATCTTTCGACACAAAGTCATCGGGATTTCGGTAATCTTTTTCGTTGAAATTATCGATCCTCTTGCCTGTAATCTCTTTGAGGGTTACGTTTTTTATACCCGATTCTGCGATTTTTTCTCTCAAAAAACCGCACCATTCCGGATCGTGCTCAATGGTTACCACCTCTTTGCACCGTGAAGCGAAATAGAGAGTGGAACCGCCCGAACCCCATTCGAAAATACGCATATAGCTATCGCAATTTCTCGAAAAAAAATCGATGGCATCGTAGGTCATCCAGGGCAAACGGCGACTTAAGGTAGTAGCTCCCGACTTTTTATCTTTGTACCATTGGCGTAAGTACTTTATGTGCGATAATGTCTTGTTTTTTAAGGCATAATCCATCGCAAAGCGAACATATAACAAAATATCTTTCATCGTTTTATTTTTTTCTTTTTTTAAACCAATTCTCAATTTCTTTCAGCATCTCAAGTTTTAGTAACCTACAGAGAAGGAGGTATGAGGTGCTCGTAACGGTCAGCGTGAGGAGTATATTTAATATATCATTCCTTATTTTCAGCGTAAAAAAGAAAGATAGGGCAACGCTGATGATTGCCAAAAGTAGATAGGGAACAATATCTTTCATCAGGTGAACAAGGGTGTACCGGATAAGTTTTCCCGTCAAAACCACAGAGATAAGAAGCGAAATGACCGTATAGATTATCCAACTGACGGCTAAGGCCGTTATTCCATGCGGAAAAAGAAGGAGGATCAGTAAAATCAGGATTACCCCTTTTACTACCTCAATACCCAGGAAGAATTTAGCATTCTCCTTTGCAATAAATAGCTCCTGAAAGATATAAATAAAAGGAGAAAGCATTCCGGCGAACGTGAGGATCTGAAAATAAGGAACCGCCGACAGCCATTTTTCTTTGAAAAAGAGATGGAATGTGGGCTCGGCAATCACAATCATGGCAAATCCGATGGGGAATGAAAGGAACGCAATAGATTTTATAATCTTGCTCACCACGCGCTTTAACCGTTCCGGCTGTTCGTTTATTTCTGATAAAATAAGCATCGCTACCGATCGGAAAGTATTTGTCAGTGTAAGGAAGGGAATGTCCTGATACTTTTTTGCCTGATTGAAGTAGGCCACCTGGTTCATCGGATAAAAAGCGGCGATCAAACTGGGATAAATATTGTTTATCGTGGTTGAAATAACCGATGCGGACAACAGTTTATTGCTGAAAGCGAAAAATGTTTTTAAACTCTTCCGGCTGAATGGGGCGACAGGCCGCCACGACGAGTACAACCACAAAAAAACAGTGCGGAAAAAGGCATAGAGAAGTGTTTGGGCAACTAACGCCCATACGCCGTATCCTGCAATGGCCATTACAATGGCTACCACATCCGAAATGAACAGTGCCAACGTATTTACCTTGGTGAGCCCCTTGAAATCGGCTTTTTTCGTGAGAATGGTTTGGTGGATTAGCCCGAAGGCATTAAAAATAAGTGATAAGAACAGTATTCGAACGACGCTTACGATAGCGGGGGCATTAAAAATATTTCCCAATATGGGTGCGGAGAGAAAGAAGAGTATATAAAGAATAAAACTCAACGAAATGTTGAAATAAAAAACCGTGCAATAATCGCTCTCATGCAAGTTTTTCCGATTTAATAGAGCACGGCCGAAACCGCTGTCGATGAGGATAGAAGAAAAAGCCACAAAGACTGCCAGTGAGCCAATCAGGCCGTAATCTTCCGTTGCAACGATATTCATCAGTATCAGCATACTTGCAAAATTGAGTATCTGCTGCCCGAATTTATCGAGAAAGCTCCAAAAAAGCGAAACGGTTGTCTTTTTT
>JALHEL010000233.1 GCA_022837205.1 Leptolinea sp. | reverse complement strand
TACTATTCTGGATAAGGCCGAACACAGCATTTTCGAAATTTCCGAAAACAAGGTGCGCCAGGATTATTTTCCGATCCGGGATATTATTAAAGACAGTTTCCGCTCTATCGAAGATTTGTATTCCCGCCAGCAGTTGATTACCGGCGTGCCGACCGGCTTCGGAAAGATTGATGATTTGACCGCCGGCTTGCAGAAATCCGAACTGATTATTATTGCAGGACGTCCCAGCATGGGCAAGACGGCGTTTGCCCTGAATATCGCACTGCACGCCGCAATGGAAGCGCAGATTCCGACTGCCGTCTTTTCGCTGGAAATGTCCAAGGAACAGCTTGCTTTTCGTCTTCTGTCCTCTGAGGCCAGGGTGGATGCCCAGCGCTTACGAAAAGGTTTTCTGGGAGAAACAGACTGGCCGAAACTGACGACTGCCGCCGGCCGCCTTTCGGACGCGCCTCTTTACATCGATGACACGCCCGCTATTACCGTTCTAGAAATGAAGGCCAAGTCCCGGAGGCTCAAAGCGGACAAGGGCTTGGGACTGGTTGTTGTGGATTACATTCAGCTGATGCGCTCCAGTTACAGTCACGATTCACGGGAACGGGAGATATCGGATATCAGCCGGTCCCTGAAGGCGCTGGCCAAAGAACTCAATGTGCCGGTTGTGGCGCTTTCACAGCTGAACCGTCAGGTCGAAAGCCGCACCAACCGCCGGCCGCAGATGGCGGATTTGCGCGAGTCAGGCGCCATTGAACAGGATGCCGACGTCATCGCCTTTATTTACCGGGATGAAGTGTACAACAAATCGGAGGACAATATCGACAAAGGTATTGCGGAAATCATCATTGCCAAACAGAGAAACGGCCCCACCGACACCGTCAAGCTGGCCTTTGTGGACAAATACACAAGTTTCGAAAATCTGTCACGGGTGGAACTGCCTGAAGGACAGCATTGATCCGAATATCCGGTCGTGCATCACCGGCCAATGAATGCCCTCCCATTTTCCCGGGATTAATCCGGAAGGGCACTTCATAAAAACTCCTAGGGTGCAGTGCTTCAATAAAAAACGATATCTTTGATCTGGTCAAGTAAAAACGGACACCCGGTTAAGCTGCTTTTGCCAACGTAAGACTCTTTTCAAAATCATTCGGATTTTTGTATTTCAAATACGAATGAAGACGATGGCTGTTATAAAACATCTCAATGTAATGGATTACATCACTTCTGGCGTCACTCCGGTTACGATAAAGCATCTCGGAAGTCCATTCGGTTTTCAAACTGTGAAAAAAACTCTCTGCAACAGCGTTGTCCCAGCAATTGCCCTTTCGACTCATACTGCAGATCATGCCATAGGTATCCAGGAGTCTTCGGTAATCGCCCCCCGCATATTGGCTGCCGCGGTCAGAGTGATGAATCAGGCCCTTTCCAGGCTTCCGTCGCCAATAAGCCATCGACAGAGCTTCCATGACCAGCGACGCCTTCATGCGGCTATTCATCGCCCAACCGACAACTTTTCTCGATGACAGATCGATGACCACCGCCAGGTACAACCATCCTTCCATGGTCCACAGATAAGTAATGTCGCCGCACCACACGGAATCCGGTTGTTCCACCTGAAAATTCCGATCCAGAAGATTAGGTGCTACGGGCAGCTTATGCTTGCTGTCCGTCGTTATTCTGAACTTTTTACGGTGCTTGACAGAGACGCCAGCTTTTTTCATCAGGCTGCGCGCACGATAACGGCCTACAGGATGTCCCAGCAAGCGCAGTCTCTCCGATACCCTGCGAGAACCATAGCTGCCCCTGGTTTCACCATGAATCTGTCGAACTTCTGATAATAATCCAAAATCCTGATCGATCTTCATTTTATGGCCTGTTTTTATGTATTGATAATATCCACTCCGGCTGACTTCCATAACCACGCACAAAACAGTTACGGGATAGGCCTTCCGTTGCTGCCGGATAAAGTCGTATTTTACATCGACTCTTTGGCAAAGAAGGCCGCGGCTTTTTTTAAGATTTCATGCTCCATGCGAAGCCGCTTATTTTCTTTTCGCAACCGGTTCAGTTCCTCATTCGCCGTTGTCATGTGGCCTTTGCCGGGAAATGCCTGGTCGCTTTCACCCGCTAACTGGTTTCTCCATCTCCGCAATATATTCGGGTTAATAGCAAGATTCCGGGCGGCTTCTGTGATCCTATAACCTTGTTCTGTAACTAGTTTCACTGCGTCAATTTTAAATTGCTTTGAATAGCTCTTTCTTTCTGTTGTCATCTCTCACCTCAATTAGTTTATTCTCTATATCACTCTTTTCGAGGTGTCCACTATGACTATACCAGTTCACTTCAGGATTTTCCATTTATTTATCCGGAAAGATATAGTAAGAAGTCGGAAAAATGTGCCACGGTGCGAACTCAGCCATGCCCGAAGCATCCATTATTATCAGAACGAAAAATGAAGAAAAATGGATTGGTGAATGTCTAAACAGGTTGTTCAATCAGACGTACCGTGATTTTGACGTTGTTGTCGTCGATTCAGGATCGACGGATCGAACGCTGGAAATTATTGGTAAATATGATGTGCACCTTTTTCAAATCCCACCGGAACAGTTTTCCTATCCTAATGCCCTGAATTTTGGTTGTTCGAGGTCGTCTGCCGCAAAATATTTTGTCTTTTTGAGCGGCCATTCGCTGACCGTTTCCCAGAACTGGCTTAAGGATGGAATTGAGAATTTTAAAACCGCCGATAACATTGCGGGTATTTACGGCGACGTATGGGCCTTGCCGGATGGTTCGTTTTGGGAAAAAATTATTTTTAACAGGTGCCAGATTATTCTGAAAAATTATTTCAGGAGAAAACGTGTCCTGAAAAAAAAGCAAATGGGGATATTGGCCTTTACCAACGCGATCATCCGGCGTGATCTGTGGGAGCGTTATCCTTTTAATGAAAATTACGGACTCGGAGGCGAAGACATGGAATGGGCCGGTTATTGGCTTCAAAAGGGATTTGTTGTCATCAGGGACAGAAACGTCTGTGTTTATCATTCTCACGGCCTCGGGTTGAAACAACTTTTTCAGCAAAGAAAAAACTGGATATCGCTTGCGGAACCTCAGCCGTTCCGGGTTACCGAGTTTCGCAATGGGCGTTAAATCGGACCTCTGACAGGATGGCTATTTCATGAGGCGCAAAACCAATCAGGCTTTTTTATTTTTTTCCCATCTTTCATCGGAAATAATCATTCGGGAATTCAATCATATCCGGCGGGCGGTATGCGATATGGGAACCGCCTTTTTTCTCTATGATACCACGGGAAAAGATGTCCCGGAAAAGATTAAAAAGCTGTCTCCGTATTTGTATTCCGATCAGTGCCTGTGCGATCTTGGTTATCCCGTAATAGGCAAGAAGATGATCCCGGGCCATGCGCATTTCCCTTTATTTAAGTTTTATCTGGATCATCCTGATTTCGATTATTACTGGTTTATTGAATACGATGTCAGATTTACCGGTCCATGGCGGTCGTTTTTTGAATCTTTTCTGGTTCATGACGCCGATTTTCTGACCTCACATATCCGGT
>JALHEL010000232.1 GCA_022837205.1 Leptolinea sp. | reverse complement strand
TTAAGAGTAGCGATGGTGATGCCGTCGAAGATTAATGACTACTCGTTCAGCCAGTCGATGTATGAAGCGCTGAAAAAAATCGGTGAATCCTATCCCGAAGGAAAGTTCGAATTGGTTTATTCCGAGGATATGTTCAACGTAGCCGATGCCCGGGAAGCGATTCGAGATTATGCGGATATGGGATATGACCTTGTGATTGCTCACGGTTCCCAATACGGGACTTCCTTACAGGAAATCGCTCCCGATTATCCGGAGACCGCATTTGCTTGGGGAAATGGCACAGATTATTACGGGCAGCCGAATATTTCGGTTTATCAGGCACGGGCTGAACAGGGCGGATATGTTTTCGGGCAAATCGCGGCGAAATATACCAATAAAGGGAAATTGGGTGTTTGCGGACCGGTTGAATCCGGTGATGCCAAAACTTACATTGATGGTTTCAAGTACGGTGCCGAACAGGGTGGGTCGCAGGTCAGCGTGACTTATACTTCGTCATTTTCGGATGTTTCTTTGATGGCGGCAGCCGCGGAAACTCATATGGCGGAAGGCGCGACACTTTTGACCGGAACTTCTCAATCCATCCCCGGAGCCGTCAGCGTGGTAAAGGAAAAGGGCGGTGTATGGATGGGCGTCCAATGGGATACGATTCCGCTCGCTCCGAAGAATGTTTTGGTCAGCTTGGTATATGATTGGACTCCGATCCTGAACGATATCATTGCCAATATGAAGGAAGGAGTCTACGGCGGAAAGGCTTATGATTTGACCTTTGAGGACGGCGGTCTGAAATTTGTCTGGAATACGGAGAATATGGAAATCGATCCGGAGCTGATTAAAATGGCGGATGAACTGGCTGCGAAAATAACAGCCGGAGAAATTAATCCGCTGCCGGCGGAATAGAGGAGCTGTATCGATCGTTTCATCCATCGTAAAAAATCGGAGGGAACTTGCCACTCCCTCCGAAAGATGATTTAGGGTTTGATTTGAAGAAAGGCGACGGAATGGAAATGTTGCCGGAAGGAATTTGTTATGACCGAGAGGGAAGGATCTAACCAACAACCAAATCATATTAAAAAGCTGCAGATGGTGGATATTACCAAACAATTTCCGGGTGTCCTCGCAAATGATAAAGTCAATCTGGAAGTAAACGAAGGAGAGATTTTAGCTTTATTGGGTGAAAACGGAGCCGGAAAAAGCACCTTAATGAAACAGCTTTATGGTTTGTATAAACCCGACAGCGGAAAGATTCTGATAAACGGAGAAGAGAAAGTTTTTAATTCTCCTGTCGACGCGATAAATGCGGGGATCGGGATGATCCATCAACATTTTATGTTGGTATCCAACCTGACCGTTGTTGAGAATGTGGCGTTAGGTCTGAAATCCAGTCGGGGCCTTTTCTTAGATTTGGATGTAGTTGAAAAACGGATACTGGAAATTTGCGAAACGTATAAGCTAAAAGTCGATCCGAAAGCCTATATCTGGCAATTGGCGGTCGGCGAACAACAACGTGTGGAAATCATTAAAGCGCTTTATCGCGGTGCGGATCTTTTGATTTTGGATGAGCCCACCGCGGTATTGACTCCGCAAGAGGTGGAAGAGTTTTTTGTCATTTTACGGAAAATGGCGGAAGCAAAACATTCTTTGATATTTATCTCGCACAAGCTGAATGAAGTGATTGAAATCAGCGATCGAATTGTTATTCTCAGAGATGGTCGAAGCGTTGCGGAAAAGAAGAATGAGAATATTACAAAGACCGAGCTGGCTGAAAAAATGGTCGGTCGCCCGGTCGTTCTCCAATATGAGAAGACGCCGTTAAATCAAAGGGATATCCGATTAAAAATTGTCAATTTGCATGTTGAGAATGATTGGGGGAATGAAAAGGTTTGCGGTGTTGATCTTGAAATCCACGGAGGTGAAATTCTCGGATTGGCCGGTGTTTCCGGCAACGGACAACCCGAACTTGCTCAGGCATTAGCCGGCCTACGCAAACCGACTCAGGGGAAAATCTACCTGAACGGAAAAGATGTGACCGATGCGACACCTTATGAACGAACACTGGCCGGGCAATCTTATATTCCCGAAGAGAGAAATAAAGATGGTGTGATCAAGGATTTTAATATATCCGAAAATTTCATTTTAGAGGATCATGATAAAGAACCTTATTCAAAACACACTTTTTTCAATTTTGCGAATATTGCCCGCGAAACTCAAAAAGCGGTTGATGATTTTGCCGTAAAAACACCGAATCTTAAAACTTTCGTCAAGAATCTTTCCGGAGGAAACGTCCAGAAATTAATTCTGGCGCGGGAACTCAGCCGGAATCCTTCAGTATTGATTGCTGCTCAGCCCACTCGGGGAGTGGATATCGGAGCTTCCGAATATATTCATCAACGGCTGCTGAAGCAACGGGATCAGGGAACGGCAACTCTGTTGATTTCGGAAGATTTGGATGAAATACGGGCATTATCCGATCGAATTGCGGTTATCTTTGAAGGAAAAATCATGGGGATCGTCGATGCAGCCACTGCAACATCAGAACAATTGGGGCTGATGATGGCGGGTATTCCTCAGGAAGAAGCGATGAAACAATAAGCCGCACCCGTTTCGGTCGACATTTCAGGACTCAGGAGAATTATTTTTCATTTCGTTCCGATAGCGAACCATAAAATAGTACGGCATCAATAAATGAACAAGATAAACCAAGACAAATAGGATAATTGCCCAAACCGGAGCCTTCGTCAATACCGAAATCAATGCCATTCCGATAATAAGCCATTGCGTTATATCGCTCGTTTTTGCTTTCGCTTTATACCGGATCAGACTGTTCCGTTCATCGGCCGTGAAGGGAGTGTCCTCTCGGATTATTTCGGGATTCTTTTTCTCGAAATGGTCCATCATCAACTGACTGATACTGTTTCCTATCAAGCCGATACCCGCTGCGATTAAAATGCTGGCAATAATAACCGGCATATCCTTTCGAAAAATAAAAGATACGACAGCCAAAATAATTCCGATGGTTAATTCACAGAATAGAAAAAGCTTGTTCTTAGACATTTCATTCCTTTCAACACAGACGGACGGATGTTATTTTTGAATTTGCGTCTCACGATTTGAAGTCGGAAGGAAAGGCATCTGAGGTCCCTCTTTATTCAGCATTTCACAGAGAGCCGCTCGCATAGCTGTTCGATCATCCCAAGCATATTCAACCGTTCCGAAGCACATGGATTGTTCATGGCCTTTTCCGAATGAAATAACGATATCTCCCGGTTTCGCCAGCGAAAGTCCTAGCCGAATAGCATTTCCCCGATCGGGTTCGATAAACAGGTTTTCACCCATAACCGCACCGTGTTTTACTGCTTCGTCTGCCATTTCCTTTAGGATCATATCCAGCGATTCGGTACGGGGATCTTCGGCAGTCAGAATGGTTATATCGGCTTTTTCAACGGATACCGCGGGCATCATCCGTCTTTTTTCACGATCGCGTAATCCGGCTGATCCGTAAACAGCGATTATTCGATTCGGTGGAATGCCGGAATCTTCGGATATCGGAAGCATTGCGCGGGCGGAATCAAG
>JALHEL010000231.1 GCA_022837205.1 Leptolinea sp. | reverse complement strand
TGATTTAATGAGAGGCGGGGGAAGAACATTTTTGGTCGGAGCACTTTTCGGAGTACTCTTTCTATAAGGTTCCCTGAAATTTTGTGAAGCGGGAGAAAAAGCTGCCAAGACGGCAGCGATAAGAATCAGTACGATTAATTTTCTTTTCATAGCGATTTATCCCTTACGAAACTTATCCCGATAATATTTAATTGGTTATTTTCTGCGAACCCAAATTTTGTCGAAGATGCAGGTTGTCTGTTCTCCGCCGATCCCTACGATCGGTCCCGTCATCCAAGATAAATTTTCTTTAATATTATCTTGATAGGCTATCAAAAATACTCCATCGATGAAAAAATAACCGATGCCGCCATATCGAATGATGTCAATATTGTAGATTTTTCCGACTTCATGGGTACCACTCAAATCATAAAGCGTTGTTAAAACTCGACTTCCTGATTTTGTCTGGTAGGTATCGATTCTTGATCCGAGAATTAACTCCACAGTTTGGCGAGAATTTTCTCCGACGACAGCTTCGTTTGTATACTCAATAAAACAACTGCCGGTTGAATCCGGAAATTCATTCAAAATACTTACTTCTACATGAAGATGGAATTCCGATAACGTCCCGTAATAAGTTTCGCTGTAAAAAGCACTTAATCCTTCAATATCTTTAATGAGTCCATCAACATAATTAGTGGCTTTTCTGACTCCATTTTTCTGCTGAATAACACTGGTGATTTTTATTCCATTTGATTCATCTTCATAAACGTCCAGCGGTAAATTTTCGGAGAAATCTTCGTTAATCAGTAGCCGGGGAAATACTTTCTCTGAGTTCTTTAATAAATTATCTCCGGTTTGTCGGGATTGATCATCCCCTTCGGATTGTGCCGAAGCACCGAATATCATAAACAGTAAAAGAATTACGGACAGAATCCAAAAATGTCTTTTCATAATTCATTCCTATTCCGGATACAAATTTTGTATCTCTAAAAACTCAGCCTATTTAATTCATTAAATACAAGATTATGCAGATTTTTCTATTTAGAAAAAGTATATCATATTCAAAAAAACAGCAGGCTTGAATTTGCGAAAATTGATCATAAATAGGCACGGCTTAAAGAGAATTATCTACCCGAAGGTATCTATCAACGAAACAGGAAGAGCCGGAAATTTGAATGGATTTCGAGTGCAAAATAATTCGGATGATCTTATTTTCAGGCTCCGAATTTTCAAAAAATTTTGGAATCAAAAAAACAGATAAATACTCTTTTTTTTCGACTTTTTTTGTTATATAGTTAATGGCATTGAAATGAGAAATCGGGAGATAATAGCAAAAAAACTGAGGAACAAAAAATGGATAATGAAAATAAATCGAACATCGAAAATGAAAAATGGAATGAAGAGCCTAAAGATTCTTTCGTCGTCACTCATCATTCGATTCTGTGCGGGGGCAAAAATATTTCATACATCGCCACCGCCGGAAGAATGATTTTGAAAGAAGAAATAGTCCAAAAAGAAGGCGATCAAAAAAATCAATACGAAGGAGAAAAGCCCCGAGCGGAGATATTTTTCGTCGCCTATACGTTAGACGGAGTTGATGATCCGACAAAACGCCCGATTACCTTTGCTTTTAATGGCGGTCCGGGATCCGCATCGATATGGATCCATATGGGTTTGTTGGGACCGAAACGAGTCCTCCTGAACGATGACGGCACTCCGTTACCTCCGCCGGCTCGGCTGACAGAAAACGAATATTCTGTTTTGGATATGACCGATTTGGTTTTTATCGATCCGATCGGTACCGGTTTTTCGCGTGCCGTAAAGGGTGATAAACCCAACGATTACTGGGGATGGACGAAAGATGTCGAATCGATCGGCGATTTTATCCGACTTTATGTCTCTCGAAATCAACGATGGGGTTCGCCGAAATTTATTGCCGGTGAATCGTACGGGACGACTCGTACAACCGGTTTATCCGATTATCTTTCAGACAAATACGGGATGTATCTGAATGGGATTGTACTGGTTTCGACCGCACTGGATTTTGCCACGCTCGATTTCAACGATGGAAATGATTTACCTTACATCCTTTACCTGCCTTCTTATGCTGCGACTGCTTGGTATCATAAGAAGCTGAAAGCAAAATATCAAGAAATGCCTTTGGAAAAATATCTGGAAGAAGTGCGCCATTTTGCCGGAGGCGAATATCTTCAGGCTTTGTTTAACGGCAGCCGCATGGCGGAAAAACAAATCCAACAAGTTGCCGATAAAACGGCGAATTATATCGGGCTGACACGCGAATATGTATTGCGGGCAAATTTACGGGTGACATTGCCGCGATTTTCGAAAGAATTATTAAGGAGCCAACGCCGAACTGTCGGCCGTTATGATGGAAGATTTATAGGGATCGATCGTGACGCTGCCGGCGAAGAACCGGAAGATGATCCGGCCGGTTATGAGATAAACGGAACTTTTGCGGGAGCATTCAATGATTATATCTGTCGGGAATTAGGTTATAAGACCGATCTGCCCTATGCATTTTCGACTGATTTATGGAAGACGTGGAGCTATAAAGAATATGAAAATAAATATGTTCAATTGGAAGAAGTTTTGAGAAAAACAATGGTTCGAAATAAGTTTATGAAAGTCTGGGTTCTGAACGGATATTATGACATGGCAACACCATTCTATGCTTCGGAGTATGTGTTCAGCCATTTACAGCTTGATCCCGTTTTGCAGCCAAACCTGAGTCTCACTTATTATGAAGCGGGGCATATGATGTATATCCATAAGCCGTCGTTGGAAAAATTCCGTAAAGACGCAGAATATTTCTTTGAAAATGCTTTGAAAGCTTGAAAATCGATTAAATTATTTATAAAGAGACCGAAAAATAATATCGGCCTCTTTTTTATTTAATTTTTTCAGAAAAAAACGAGGCTAAATTTGTTCATGTTCTTCAATCCGCTTACCGTAATTCTTAAACCGATCTACCATTCGGACCATTTCCTCTTTAGAAAGAATTACGGGTTCACCGATCGATTTTGCCCGATAATATAGTTCGCAGCAAAACTCGATCTCTTCGGTGATATTAAAGGCATTCGCCAAATCCGTACCGCCGGCTAACAGCCCATGGTTTGCCAAAAGGCAGGCTTTCCGATCTTTCATCGCCTCAAAGGCATTCTTTGCAAGCGCAACGGTTCCGTAAGTCGCATATTTTGCACATCGAACATCAACTCCCGCATAAGCGACCAGATAGTGAACAGGAGGTAAGGTTATATTGAGACAAGAGAGCGCCGCAGCAAAAGTGCTGTGAGTATGGATTACGGCATTTAAATCCTCCCGATATTTATATAGAATTCGGTGCATATCCACTTCGCTGGACGGGATGGCAGTTCCATCCTTAATTTCTCCCGATTGAATATCGATGAGTATAATTTGTTCCGGTTTGATTTGATAGTAATCGATTCCACTGGGGGTGATTGCCATCAACCCGGATTTTCGGTCGCAGGCACTCAAATTTCCGCCGGTTCCTTTGGTTAAACGATTGTCGATTAATTTTTTCCCATATTCGATAATTTCCGATCGGATTTCTTCCAACAGCATATAACCTCCTGAG
>JALHEL010000602.1 GCA_022837205.1 Leptolinea sp. | reverse complement strand
CCTACGGAGAAATTTATTCTCTCTCCGTATTTGTTAAATTCACGTTGATTTCTTGAAAGACCTGCTTTAAATTTACGGCAGTCAAAGTAACCTTCAATTTTTTCAAGTTTCATAGTTGTAATTTTTAAATTGTTAATAAATATAAATTGTGAAAATTAATCAAAAAGTTTTATCGTTAGATAATCCTTCTTTTTGGAAATTTTAAGATAGTCCGATTCGGAAAATTCGGGATGGTCTTTGAAAAACTTCGCTTTATCGAACGTCCTTGTCTCACTTTCAGGCACGTAACTTATCGTGTATTTGTCTGATTTTATTGATTTTACTCCGTAAGTTTTCATCATTTGTAATAAGTCTGATTTCAGCTTTTCGGCTTCGGTTTCCATCCTTTTAATTTCTTCTAGTTTGTTATAAAGCGTTAAAACTGCTTCCTTCTCGTAAAACAACAAATCATCTTCCGTAAGTTCTTCCTTTTTAAAATATCAATGATTTTATTGTTTTTTTTAATTGAAATGCCAGTAATGTTTTCAACACTAAATTGCTCATTTTCATTTATTTGAGGGTGGTGAATTAAGTTAACATTTTTAACTTCATCAAAAAGATAATACCATTGTAGTTGAGCTTTATAATTTTCAATTGTCTTATTAATTGAATTTTTCGTGCATTTACATTCGTGAACTGTTCCGGAAGTGAAAAAATCTGCATGGGCAAAAATAGAAAAATTAAGATTTGTTTTTAATGTTAAAAGTTTTTCCTTTTCGTAAATCATTTTGTCTTTTAGATAAAATTCTAAAAAATCCTCGAACAAATGACCATTTTCCATCGCCTGATTCATGAAGGAAGGAACAAATTCCTTTTGCCCTGTCATCACTGCCAACCGCTCTTTGTCGGTATTTGTTAAAGATTGTAAACCATACAGTCCGACTTTGTAAACCATAGCGGCATCGCTGCCTCCCAGTCCCATTTCTCTTGTTCGTTTTAATTCGTTTGTTTCCATTTTTTAAAAATTTTAAATTGTTAATAATAAATATTTGTCTTTAAATTCCTTTAAAGACATGTTTACTGTAAAA
>JALHEL010000010.1 GCA_022837205.1 Leptolinea sp. | reverse complement strand
GTCTTTACGGGAAGGAACGCTCGGCAAGTTCATTATCCCTTATGCATCCATGCGAATGGAAAAAACCAGCGCTACCTATGTGCCCGAAGGATACCCGGCAGTAGCGGATTTGGACTTGGTTCAATGTATGAACCAGACGGTTAGACGAATGGGGGGTGAATATATTAACGGAATCGGTTGCAGCATGGATGGCTTTTATTCGATGATGCATGACTCCCGTCTTTCAAAGGAAATGAATATAGACATGTCCGTTATGTTCGAGAAACTTAAAAAAATCCGAATTTGCGGCGTGGATATGGAGTCTTCCTGCATTTTAACCCTCGGACAATTGATGGGCATAAAAGCCTGTGTTCTGACCATAGTCACTGTTTTGGAGAATCTGAAAGATGCATTGGAAGGAGAAGAACGAATCGCTGCAGAAGACCTTTTATGTCGCGTGGCGTTGGAAGGAATTTATAACTATCGTTACCATGTCTGATTTAGCGGTTACGAAGAAGAGGAAAATATGACAGTTTGGGATGTATTTAGACAGAAAAGGCCGTTTATTATCGGCATGGTTCATTGCCAGCCGCTCTTGGGGACGCCCGGTTTTGATGGAAGCTCACAGAATGTGCTTTATCGGGCGATTCAGGATGCCGTAACCCTTGAAAAAGCGGGTGTAGACGGCATTATGGTTGAAAACATGTGCGATGATCCGTTGGGAACATTGCTGACTTTGGAAGAAACGGTCGGTTTGACTGCCGTCGCAACGATGGTCAAAAACGTGGTGGGGGATATACCTGTCGGGATCGACGCGGCTTTCTGTGATTGTAAGGCGTCTTTAGCGATTGCCAAAACGCTCGGCTGTCAATTTGTGCGAATTCCGGTTTTTGTGGATACGGTACTATATTCCGGAGGAATAATCTATCCGTGTGCACATGATTGTATGTATTATCGAAAACAAATCGGTGCGGAAGATGTGATGATTCTTGCGGATGTCCAGGTAAAACATACCCATATGCTGATGAAGGATATTTCTATCGAACAATCCGCAAAAGATGCCGCAGCGTGTGGGGTGGATGGCTTAATAGTTACCGGTACCGCTACAGGCGGAGAAACACCGCTTGAGATGATCCGCCGCGTGAAGGAAGTCGTCGACATTCCGGTTCTGGCGGGAAGCGGCGTGAACAGCCGAAATATCAAAGAACAGATGAGTGTTGCGGATGGGGCGATTGTCGGAACCGCTCTTAAAGAAGACGGAATATTGAAAAACCCGATTTCATTCGAATTGACATCGGAATTAATGAAAAGTTTACGAAAATAAAGGGAAATAGAGATCATGATGCGACCAATGAAATTAGCGGGCAGCGAATTAATGTTCGGAAGAGGTTGCCTTGAGTATATCCACAAGATACCGGAAAAGCGCGTTTTTATTGTAATAGGCGGGTCCAGTATGGAGAAAAACGGCATTCTTGCAAAAGTGGAAAACCTTTTTCATGATAACGGAGCCGAGACCGCCGTTTTTCGAGGAGTGGAACCCGATCCGTCATTTAAAACAGTGCTTAAGGGTGCGGCGGAAATGCTGAAATTTGAGCCGGATTTGATTGTCGGCTTGGGAGGCGGATCCGTGATGGATGCCGGAAAAGCCATGTGGGTTTGTTACGAGCATCCTGAAATTCAAACGTTGGATCAGCTGTTGACGGCCAATCCTTTTCCGAAGTTGCGTCAGAAAGCACGTTATTTGTGTATTCCGACAACAGCCGGCACTGCAAGCGAAGTTTCTCGTTCCGTCGTGATTACCGATGACGAAAAAGGGCTGAAACACGGGCTCGGAAATATGGAAATGATGCCGGATATCGCAATCGATGATCCGGAAGTGACCATCTTTCTGCCACCTCACATTACGGCTGAAACGGGAATGGACGCTTTGACTCATGCGCTGGAAGCACTTGTCTCCAATCGGGCAAATTATCTGAGTGATATTCTGGCTGTTCCGGCGGCTTTGGATATCATTCGAACGCTTCCGATCGCATACGCGAACGGAAAGGATATGGATGCGCGAGAAATGATGCTGAATGCCTCAATGACAGCCGGTTTGGCTTTCACCAATGTGTCTTTGGGAATTGTTCACTCATTGGCTCAAACAATCGGGGGCTATTTTCATATTTCTCACGGGCTTGCCGATGCGATCATCCTCCCCTATATCATTCGCTATAACGCTGTCGTCCCTTATGCGGATAAGAAATATCATGACCTTGCCGCGAAATTCGGGAAAACGGATCTTTCCGAAATTGTTGACGATTTGAACCGCCGGCTGCATATTCCGTCTACGCTGCGGGAACCCTTGCAAGAAGAGGCGCGCTTTGAATCTCTGATTCCGGAAATGGCTGTCACTGCGAAAAATGACGGATGCACAAAGACCAATCCGATCATACCCGACGTAAATGAATTTGCCGAATTGCTGAAACGCTGCTATTACGGTGAAGAGAAATAAATCATGAAATTAATTTGCTATCTATCCAACGGGTATCCCTCCATTGAAGAGAGCATCAAAATGGCTGAGATTTATACCCATGCCGGCGCGGATATGATTGAAATTGATTTTCCGAGCCGTAATCCCTATTTGGAAAGTGAATTTATTGCCGATCGAATGGCCGAAGCGCTCAAAGCCTGCGACGATTATGATGCTTACATGGACGGTATGAAGCGGGTAAAGCGGTTGCTCCCGTCGACACAATTTATTTTAATGGTTTATGAAAACACCGTCGAGGAAATCGGTCCCGATAAATTCATCGATTTCTGTCAATCCAACCATTACGAGGATCTCATTTTGGTGGGTCTGAAAGATGAAAGTATTAAGAATCTCTGTATCCGAAACGGATTAAAAGTCAGTTGTTATGTTCAGCGCAGAATGGACCGAATGGAAATCGAATATGCCAAACAATCCAACGGTTTTGTATATTTGCAGGCAAAAGCTGATCCGGATCAGGTTAATCCGCTGTACCCGACTTTAAAAGATTGCATCGATCATTTACGTTGCATTGGTATCGATCGTCCGATTTATTGCGGTGTCGGAATTCATACACCAGAAGATGCCAAGGCGGCAAAAGAAGCCGGCGCTGACGGTGTCTTTGTCGGCAGCACAATTCTGAAACTTCATAATGATATTCCGGCTTTGATAAAGGAAATCAATGAATTTAAAAAAAATTGCTGATCCTTCAATTTTTATTTATTTTTATCATTTCATTTGAAGAAGGCATTTTTTTGTCGGGTCAAAAAGGTCGCTTCGGCGGCCTTTTTGATTGATTCCGTCCTTTGTTGTCGGTACTTTAATCGAAAAATTTTAAGAAACCGGTCCGATCAATGCGCGAAGTTTCAACCGGTTGTTTTATAGCTGGAAAGCAAGGCGACTTTCATTCTATTACCCCTTGACGCTTCCGGCGGTTAATCCCGTCACAAAATATTTTTGGAACAGGATAAAGACCAAGATTACCGGGATCAAACTTAATGCGGACATGGCAAATACGTATCCCCATTGCGTAAATTGATGCTGGCCGAAGAAGCCGGCGATCGCAATCGGTAAAGTCCGAATGGCATTATCGTTGATCACTGTATTTGCCCAGGGATATTCTTCCCAAGCGGTCAGGAAATTAAAAATGGAAACAGACGCGATAGCCGGTGTCGAAAGCGGGATGGCGATTCTGAAAAAGACGGTAAAAATATCCGCTCCGTCGATAGTCGCAGCTTCGATGATTTCGTCGGGAATGTTTTCCATGAACCCTTTGATCATAAAAGTGGAAAAAGGGATGACCCATGCCGTATAAAAAGGAATTAATCCCCAAAGTTTATTGACGACCTTCAGTTTTACCGCAAGTTCGAACTGGGGGACAATTAATGTGGTTCCGGGAATAATCATTGTAACGATAATAAAACCGAACAAAACTTTACGACCCGGAAATTGAAATCGAGCGATCACGAAAGCCAAACCGGAAGAAATGATGGCGGCAAGCGCGACGGTCGATACCGACACGATGACACTGTTGAAAAAATTGATATAGAACTTATTCTGGCTGATGATATATTGATAATTTTCAACAGTTACATCCTGTAACTTGGGGAAAAATCGGGGCGGATATTCATAAAGTGCACCGTTGGGACGCAGAGAGGTGCTGATCATATAAATCATCGGTAAGCAAGAAAGAATCACTCCGATTGTCAATAAGGCATACCGAAAAAAGATGACGCTCTTTTTTTCTTTCATCCGATTTCCTCCAATTCCCTGTCGCGATTGCGCATAGCTTTGAATTGAAAAATCGCCATAATTCCGAGTGTAAAGGCCATAATGAACGATACGGCTGCGGAATATCCGAATTTACCGGTGCTGAAAGCTTTGTAATACATCCATGTCAAAATGGTATCCGTTTGATGAGCCGGATTCCCGCCGGTTATCATTTTGATGGAAGTAAATACATTGAAGCCGCCGATTGTAAGCATGACCCAAACAAAAAGGATCGTTCCTTTAATTCCGGGCAGGGTGATTTTAAAAAATTTTTGAATCCCGTTGCAACCATCGATTGCTGCCGCTTCATATAAATCAATCGGAACCTGTTGTAAAGCGGCCAGAAAAATTACCATGTTCCACCCGATTCCTTTCCATATTCCGAGAATCATCGCAACCGTTAATCCGGACCAACGGGAATCGAGCCAACGGATATTGGAGGCGGTGACATGCAAAACCTGAGAAAGAAAATAATTTAAGAGTCCTTCCGTATTAAATACATAACGAAAAATCAGGGAGGCGATAACCCAAGAGGTGATAACCGGTAAATAATTCAAAACCCGGAAGGTTACCTGAAACTTTTTAATGCCGTTTACCAATATCGCCACGAAGAGCCCCAGTATCATTTGTAAGGGTACGGTCACCAGTGTATAGACGATCGTATTGGTAAAAGATGTCCAGAAGAATTTATCAGCCAAAACTTCACGATAATTCTGCAGGCCGATAAATTCTTGTTGCCGCATGGAAGTGAAATCCCATTTACTGAAGCTCATCAGAAAAAGCTTGATAATCGGATAAACGGTAAAAAAACAAAAAACCGCCAAACCGGGTAACAGCAGCAGGAAAATTTGGATTTTATTCTTGTTTGATTTGGTTTTCATTTTTTCCGCAACTCCGATTCGACGTCGCCTTGAGTGAACGTGTCAGAACCGATCGACTCTGACACGTTCACTCGTTTGATTCGAGTTAAAAACTTTTTTATTGGGTCAGTAATTGATCCCAAACACCGGCCAGATCATCCAACGCTTGCTGCGTTGTCTTTTCACCATTAATAATTGCCGTTACCGCAACATTTAGTTCATTATCCATTTCGGACCAAGCTGCCACCGTCGGTCTGGCTTTTGCGGTCTTGATCGCTTCCAAAAAAGGAGCAAACGCGGCATTTTTGACGGTTGCATCTTCCAATGCCGACTGATTGACCGGAATCTGGCCGCATTTTGCCATTTCGACTTGGGCAAATTCACCGGTCATGAATTGCATGAATTTCCATGCGGCTTCTTTTTTGGCTGTGTTGAACATGGCAATATCCTCACCGCCCAAGACAGAGACCGATCCGCCTTCCCCCGCCGGCATCGGAGCGGTACCGTATGCCAAGTCCGGATAAGCGCCCTGAAGCTCGGCGATTTTCCAAGGTCCTTCCAGCATCATGGCATATCGATTGGTGCCGAATCCGTCGGTCATCGGAATATCTCCGCTGTTGAATCCGGTCAAAGCTCCTTCTTTGTATAAAGAAACGAAGGTATCAATCGCTTTTACCGTCGCTGGACTGTTGATATAACCGGTTGCGATGGTTTGGTCCTCATTTGTCAGCGAACCTCCGAATGACCAAATAAACGGGCAAAGGTTCCAACCGTAAAGCCCGGGTTCATTCCATCCCCAGACCTGCTGCCCGTCCGCATTGGTGCCTGAGAGCGCTTTGATTGCGGATATTAATTCATCCATAGTGGCCGGTACGGCTACTCCGGCATCTTTCAGCATTTTTTCGTTATAGAAGAGGATTTTGGTATTGGTATTCAATCCCAAGCCGTAATAATGATCCTGTATTTTTGCCGTGCTCATGGCGCTTTCAAGCAGTTTTCCGGAAACACCGGTGAAATCAGACATTTCCTGATCCAGAGCGACCAATACGCCCATCTTTTGGAATTCGGGCAGCCAGGCGATATCGCAGCGCGCGACATCCGGAAGGCTTCCGGTACCGGCACTGATCAGGATTTTATTGTGCAGTTCAGCCCACTCGTGTGAAACCGCATTGACCTTGATTCCGGGGTTTTCACTTTCAAACTTCGGAATCAAAACATTGACCAATGTTTCGTTCTCGGCGGACTGTGCGCTATAATGGTGCCAGAAATCAATCGTGATTTCTTCTTGGTTTTCTGGCGACATTGCACCGGCTGCGATAGCTGACAGGCTTAATAAGACAACTGCGAGCATGATCGCCAGAATTTTCTTTTTCTCGTTCATATCATTTCTCCTTTTTATATATTTGTACGGAATAGGCATCAATCGGAATCGATAGCTGTCCTTGATATTCCGCTATTTCCTGATTGTAAAAAGTGATTCCGTCTTGGAGCGGTTCGGGCCGGTGGATCATCGAAGAAAATAATTCCCGATATTCTGCTTCCCGATCCGGAACCGGAAGGATAATTTCCGAACAATTCTCACTGTTATTCATAAGAACAAACAGTGCTTCGTCCGATGTTTGCCGTATAAATCCATAAATATTTTTTTCGTCATTACAAAAGTTTGAGCGGAAGGTTCCTTTGCGTAGAGCGGGGTGAGCTTTCCGTAGTTCGATGAAACAACGATACCATCGGAACAAATCTCTATCCTGAGATTCCTGATCCCAAATCATACCCGCCCGGCACCCCGGATCATTTTCGCCCGACATTCCGATTTCATCCCCATAGTAAACGGCGGGTGAACCGCAGAATGTCATTTGGAAAGCTGCGGCGAGTTTCAATTTGTTTTTATTTTCTCCGGCTTCGGAAAGAAAGCGGGCGGTATCATGGCTGCCGATCAGGTTGTACATTACCGAATTGGTGAGGTCGTTGTATTTCGACAGCAGTTGATTGATCCGCCGGTCAAAATCAGTCGCACGGATCTTCCCCTTGGCGATCCAATCCAAAACGGCATTTCGAAAAAGGTAATTCATGGCGCTGTCCATTTGATCACCGTTACCGACCAACCGAAATGCATCTCCCCAGGTTTCACCGAGTAATAGAATATCGGGATATTTTTCCTTTAAAACCGTTCGGATAGTCTGAAGGGTGCTCATTTCCATTTCATCCGCTACATCCAATCGCCAACCGTCGATTCCCGTTTGTTCGATCCAATAAATCATCACCGAAAGAATAAAATTTCGCACATCCGGATGAGCGGTCCGCAACTTGGGCATATACGGATAATCACCGACGCATTCATAGTTTAATGGGTTGGAAGTCAAAGGAAAATCGGAGGGATAAAACCATTCCTTGTAGGATGAATTTTTTCCCCGATCCAGCAGATCGGAGAATTGCGGGAAGCTTCTGCCCACATGGTTAAACACCCCGTCCAAAATTATTTTTATTCCGTTCGAATGGGCTAATTTGACCAAATCTTGCAGGTCGGTTAACGTTCCGAAAGCCGGATCGACGGTGAAATAATCCGTTGTCGCATATTTATGATTGAATTCGGCTTTGAAAATCGGTGTCAGATAGATACATTCCGCTCCCAACTCTTTCAGGTAATCGAATTTTTCGATAATTCCACGCAAATCCCCGCCGAAATAATTATCCTGCTCAGGAAAACTGTTCCAATGAACCAAACGGGAGGATTCGGGGGCGTTCTGACTGCGATAAAATCGATCGGGAAATATTTGGTAATAGATGATGCCTTTTGCCCATTCGGGGACAGAGAACACGTCCGCGGTATTCACATACAAAAATTCGAAAAAACCATCCGCAGGCTTTTCGTCACTCAATCCGTTTTCGGATAAAAAGCGGATATCCCCCGCAAAATCGATCAACTCGAAATAGTATTTTATGTAATGCACCGGTTCCGGGAAAGAGATGACGGTCCGGAAATCGTCATGGACGGCGTCGCGATAAGCAACTTTCATGTCACTGAAGCGGACGGAAGCGGCGTCTGTTTGATTTCGCTTCCAAAAAATGACCCGGCATTCTCGAATGTCACTTCTGGCGGCTGTCAGGCGAATAAAAAGATCTTGCCTGGAAACGGGAAGAATAAATTCTCGGGTTGCCCGATAAAAAATAGCCGCTTGATTCATAATTTCCTGTCCGTCGATTCGCGTTGAAATAGTTTGGTTCCGACCAATATATGCTGAATATTTGTTTCGTTTTCGATTGTTTTTAATAATACAAAAGCCGCATGTTCGCCCAAAAGATAGGTGTCAACGTCAATGGAAGTCAGAGATGGTTCGGTATATTGTGCTAAAGGATAATTATCAAAAGTGACAATCCCGATTTCCTGCGGAATGGCCCGCCCCAATGATTTAACTGCTTTCAAAATTCCGAAAGCGATCGTATTGTCACTGCACAAAAACGCATCGGGCGGGTCCGTTTTTTGTAAAAAAGCTGTGGCGATCCGATAGGCTGCTTCCTGAGTTCCGTCCGATTCGATGATAAAGTCTTGCCGAGGCTCAATCCCCTGCTTTTCCAAAGCATCACGAAAGCCGGCTATTCTGTTTTTGGTAAAAATCTGCTGTTGGTTTTCTCCGACAAAAACGATGGACCGGTATCCTTTTTCCAACAAATGATTAACAGCGGATTCGCTGCCTTGCGCATTATTAATATCGACCCAATTAATCTCGTTCCGCATAAAAGGAGGTTCTCCGAGAACCACAAAAGGGAATTTTTGATTTAAGAGTTTTTTCAGTAATGATATGGTGATCAGAGAAGGTGGCAAAATAATTCCGTCGGCTTTTTTTTCGTAGATCAGTTGTTCGATCGGCGTCATCCCTTTGGATTGGTTGTGCGTGATGATCAGGTTATATCCGTTGGTCTGGGCAATCTGTTCGATTCCGAAAACGCTGTGAGTGAAATATTGGTTCGAGAAAGATTTTTTATCCTCGGCGTTAATAACCAACGCGAGCGCTCTGGAACTCCCATTAGCCAGATTCCTCGCAAGGCTGTTGGGATGAAAATCCAGTTCTTCCATCACCGCAAAAATCTTATTACGCGTCTCATTTGAAATTACGGACTTTCCATTAATAACTCGAGAAACGGTGGAAGGGGAAACGCCGGCCTTTTTGGCTATATCGCGAATGGTAACAGTCATTGATCCTCAATGCAAACGGTTGTATGATTATTTTGCAGAATTTACTCATAAAGATTTGTTGCTTTTCTAAAATCTTTAATAAATAGTGCAACCGGTTGCATTAAAAATAATAGACAATCACCTGCCATTTGTCAATAGTGAGAAATGTCATATTCCGAACAGATCGGAAATCATATTAGGCAGTGAAATAAACCAAACCGCCGTTCATTGAGGTTGTATGATACCAAAGAGATAAATCAAAGGTTATTTTCTTTCCTTCATCGGAAGCGGTAGCCAGGATAGTATCCTCCGTAATATCCGCACCGGTGACGGTTATCCAATGCCAATTTTGCAGATGCGTCTCGTTTCCGCGGGAAAGAACCAAAAATCCCAGAGGACTGTCTGAAGATAACCCTTTGCTTACAAAATCAGCAAGCCCCTGCAGCTCATTCCGCCGGCCGTTGTTCTTTTCGCCTACCTCAAAAACATGGGGGGATAATGTGATCCCTTTTTCATTGGCGAACTGAATTACGCCGTCAACATATTTACTGATTTTATCCACACCCATCATGCCGGGCTTAATAAAGCGACTCATTTCTTGCATCTGACGGATAAAACTATGGCGGGTCAGATCATCCGCAATATAAAGGCTGCGAAGTTCGGGGCGGGTAAATGCATAATAAGCCATCAAGAGAGATGCGGAGGTTGGTCCGCATCCTGATTTTCGTAACCAACGATCGGGATACCAAACCTGATCCGGACCGAAAGTTGTTTCGGCGTAGGTTCCGTTTCTTATTTCAAGAAGTTGGGGATGGCTGATCTCGTAGTGCATATTGACTAAAACTTTACCTTTTTCCCGAAAACTCAGGCGCTTTCTGTTTCATTTTCTTAGTAAGCAACCCGATATTATACAACAGATCACGCTCGATTTCGAAAATATTTCGAAATATTAATGTGTGGAAATAAGAAAAAGAATTAATAAAGAAATAGGATTAACTTAAAATCGGATACAAAAAGGCTGACAGATATTTTCACCCTTTCTGTATCCGTTTCATGATCAATTTACTCGAGGATAAAAGCCGCAGAAAAAGAATATCGATTTCTTTCCGATGTTAATGTCCCCTTAATGGAATATAGGAGTAAAAATCTTCAGCTATGGATAACATTTCTTGATAAAGATCATATAATTTCGGATCATTATCATTACTGATACACTGAATATAAAATTCAACCGCGGCAATTTCATGATAAGCCCCCATAAAAATATGGTAGGCATAATCGCTTAATTCTTCGGGCTCCTGTGCCGCCATGATATATCCGCAGGTCACACCGACATCCCAGCGCAGATTGTCCCGGATGCTATGCCAGTTTTCAGAAATGGTCTGAATTTCTCCTGAATAAACCGAGTCCAAATCCTCTTTATAATTATCAAGAATAGAAAAGCATTGCTCAAGCTTCGCGTAATAATCATCATCGGATAATTCCGTTTCATTGTCGATCTGCCGGGAACCCGAAAAAGCACTTACGGGTGTAAAACACAGGATCATCAAAACGGAAACAAAACTAAAAATAATCATTTTTTTCATAATTTATTCCTTCTCTTCCTCAATATAGAAACGGTGAGCCATGATTTTCCTTGTATTCTTTGATGATTTCCACAGGATTCAATGATGACTCACCGTTTTGAAAAAAGATTTAATAATTAAAAGTGATTTGACGTTTATACGGCTATTTTGGAATGATCGAGTAATTATTTTGAGCTGCTTCGGCCATCTGTTGGTACAAACTATACAGCGTTGGGTCATTATTGTTATTAATGCTCAAAATATACAATTCAATCGCAACCAACTGGTAATAAGCTCCGTAGACGAGTTCGCTTTTGTAGTCTTTCAATTCCTCCGGTTCCATTATTGACATAATATACCCACAGGAAACCGCTGAATTCCAGCGGAGATTATTTCGGGTATCTTTCCATTTTTGAGTGAGGGTACTTATTTTTCCGGATGAAAAGGAATCTAAATCATCTTTGTACAAATCCAACAAGGCAAAGCATTGATTCAGACTATCATAATATAACTGGTTGTCATCGGACTGGGTTTCTACATCAGTTTCCTCCGTTTCGGTTTGAGCTGAGGCAGGATAGAAAGCCGTAAAGGCAAGTACCAAGGCAAAAAAGAAAATGAAAATCTTTTTCATATCTTTTCCTTTCTAATTGTTACCTATAAAAATAACAAAACCGCTCTTTTGATGAGTACAAAAACGGATTTTTGAATGTTAATCCGAAATCTGTCAGTCGATCAAAGGAACTTTTAAACTTTGAAAGGTTTCCATATGGAAGGAAAACTCCTTCCGAAATGATATGATTGGTATTTAACTTTTTCTGATTCGATAACCCTCCTTTTTTATTTTATTAGCAACGGAAGATTCATCATTTGTGAAGTTGGTTATTTTTTATCTTTGTTCCCGAATTAATGATTAATCCGATTAACGACAAAGAGTAAATTTTTTTATCAATTCCGATTTTTGAGTCGATTCACTCAATAATGCGGATTTTTCGATAGCATGAAATAATTCAGTATTGATATTTATCTAATTGTACAAGATTATTGATTGACTGTATATAGGCAATATGGGATGTAATAGCCGTTGCTGCATTTTAAAAGTGCACATTTTCCGCTTTCCGTACAATGATTCAGAACATCGTAAGACTCCCAGGAAAGATTTTCGACAAATTGAGGAATGAGCAAATAACGGATATGACTTTGTGAGAGTTTTTGTTCGAAGGTGACGGAATCTTTAAAATCGACTTTTTCGCAGCAATTTCCGTATCCGGGGAGAAAATAGGCCGGATAATTGGTCAGAATATCGGCGGTTTCATGCGTTTCACCCAGCATTCCATATAATAATTCCTGATTTAATCCGGCTCCGAACAAATTCTTTTTTTGATTATCCTGGTCTTGACGTAATTTTTCATCGGAGAAGAGGTTGATGATGGCGATGATTCCGATTACGGTGATGAGAAGGAAAGGAATCCCCACCGCAATCTTTCCGGCGCCCCATCTCTCCGCAAGGATCAGCATTTTTTGAATGAAACCGTCAACTGCAAGACCGCAAAGAATCGCCAAAGGCGGTAAGGCTACCGCTAGATTTCGCGTATCATAAGTAAAAAACATAGCCCAAAGGATGACGATCGGCCAGGATACTAAGAAAAACGGAAGCCGATATTTTTTCGGAACAAATGGAAGCCCGATCAAACTGATCCCAAAAACATAGAAGTACTTGCCAAGCGATTGTCGGATTAAATAAAATTTATGCGACCATTCATACCGTTGATTAAATTGAACAATCCCTTGATCAACAATCCGGGTATCGGTATTAGGATTCATCATCCATTGAATGAGTCCGCCGAAATACCAAGGGAGAACAATTCCGGCACAAACAACTATCCATCCGATCTTCTGTTTTTGCGGAATTTGCTGTTCGGCAGCTTTCAGCCATCGATGAATGAAAACGGGTGCTACAATCAGCGCAATGAGTCCGGATTGTTTGGTTACGGCTGCTTCGGAAGCAAAGACCAATCCGAGAACGAGGCTTTGTTGCTGATCTTTTACGGATCGATCGCTGCCTTTTAAGATTGCATAAAGGGACAGAAGAACCATGCTGGCTGCGGGTACATCCATATAGCCATTAAATATCTGATCCCCCATCAATTTTTTCATCATATATCGTGCGATAATCGCAGCGAAAAAAAAGCCGGTTTCTTTCTTTTGGAAACCCAGATCAAAAAGCATCAGGAAAATCCACAGAAAGAATAAAGGCGGAATGAGTGTGTTAAAGAATTGAACCGGGTTGTCACCCTGCAGCACATAACTTATTGACCAATTGGCAGCGACAAGTTGCGGATAGGATCCGCGAAAAGCCGGAATTTGGTTGGTTGCCCATGTTTCCGCAAATGCATTCCACGAGAAAAGAGTATCCCATCCGCTGAAAATCGTTCCGAGATTCAAGCGCCAGACATGGATCCCCCATAAAACGGCGGAGACGGAACCGAGACCGCTTAATACCCACAGTGCATTTTGTATAATTTCTTCGCTGTTATGGAAAGGTTGGGAAAAAGCTGTTGTTAAAGGCTGCAGCTCCTGTTTTATGGTTTTTTCAGCCTTCAAAAGAATCTCTTTCAGCGGGGTTCGGAATGATCGCCGAAAAAGAAAAAGCAAGGCAAAGATTTCAAAAGCGATCAAAAGCGATAGAACCGGTCGGGTATAAATTCTTAAAGCAGCAAGCAGAAAAATGACCAAATAGTTGGCAACCAGACTTAAAGGGAACAAATAGAGAAAACGTTCAATTAATCCTCCGCGAATTTTAAAAACCTTCGAGAGAATTAATCCCGGTAACAAAACGCATTGAAGCAGTCCGATGACTCCGGAAAAAATTAACATGAACTATTCCCTGTTTAAGGTATAAATAACGCCGTCATCCGTATCCGCAACCACTTTCAAATTTTGAAACAAGGCATCGATCCTTTTTTGAGTATCCTGACCGTAAATATCTCTCATCTGATCTTCAAAAGTATCGAATACGACCAGGAATGCTTCGCCCCGTTGAAAAGCGGATCTGCCTGCGTCGATGTCTTGAGGATTCGGGCTTTCATATGCATAAAAATTCTCATCCGGTCGATTGACATAAACTTCATGCATCGGCCAGGTTATTCGGTTTAACAAAAACAGTAGCGCTGTTTCTTCATTGGTGACAATCGGTTGTTCGGGCGGAATGTGGTCACGAATATAAGCCACTGTTTCGGATTCTCTCCACTTGACCGAATTGTAACCTAATCCGTCGATCGCATTCTGGCGGGCGATACGAATCGATCGCAATCCATAAGTTGCAGCCAAACCGATCAGACAGAAAGTGATAATGGTTTTCAATCCGGAAGAGTTTTGCCGGTGGCGCAATAATTTTGCATAAGCCGAACCGATCAAGCAGAGAAAGCTGAAATGTGCCGGTGAAAGCATTCGCGATCCGATCGTAATCGGCGGATAAGTGGTGACGGAGGTCAGCAGAATAACAAAAAGATAAATATAAAAAAATGAACAAAATATCATCGACAAGTTATTGAGAATCCGGTCATTTTGATCAGCGGTAACCCGATGCGGAATGCCGATGCAGATGAAGAACGGAAGAACAAGCAGTAGATAATAGACCATAGAGTTACCCCAAGCGGGGATGGATGGTGAATGGATGATTGAATCCGGAAAAAGCCATTGTAAAAAGACCGGCTGCAGCTGACTATTAAAACGCCTGATTTCCTCCCACAAATTTACATTTTCCAAGATACTGCGGGATGCCACCGTCGAAGTCATTCGGATATCATAAATCAGCCAAATCAGCATGGGAAGAAAAGCGATCAAACCATAAACAACGGCTTCGCTCAAACGAATGCGAAATTGTTTTTTCTGAGCAAACAACAAAATCAAACAAGCGCAGATCAAGCAAGCTGCCATACTGTAACGGGTCAGAAAAGAAAGGCCGCAGCTGACTGCGCTGATGAACAGCCGGTTACGCTGTCCCGTTGATAGATATTGTGCCAACGTAAGGAATCCGATTACCATCAATGCGATGCTCAAAGGTTCGGACATAGCCCAGGAATAAACCGGTATCAAAATCGGTGAAGCTGCCAACAAAGTGCCCGTCAGAAGTCCGGCAATCCATTTTTCGGCGGATTGTGAAATTGTTTTGGCAACCACGAAAACGGTGACGGCGAACAGAATCATATTGAATGGCCCGGCAAAGCCGGCCGGATCGAAACCAAGCGAACCGAAAAATGCCAACAAAAGCGGATAGAAAGGAGGAAAATATGGAAGAAGCCTGAATTCTCCCGCCGGATTGATCAGCCCCAATCCTTTTCCGGCTAACAGATTTCGGGCAGCAGTGATGTAAACCGTGGCATCGCCTCCCACTCCCGGTCCCCGGCGCATGCTTATCGCCAGTAAATAGCATCCGAGAACGGCGGGCAAAACAGCCGATCCCCATATCGCTTTTTGATTATTTATTTTCATCATCTTCTTTAAAACCATACACCGACAGATTATCAAAGGTAGCCAATTCAACCAAACCGTTTTCCCGGCATTGATTTTTCAGTTCTTCAAGTGTCTGCCAGCGAGCGGTCGGCTTTTGCCCGATCAGAGAATCCAGCGCTTCTAAATCGAACAGGAAGAAATCCACTTTCAATTCTCGAGCTTTTTCGAGGCTTTCCGTGCTCGGGAAAGTATCCATGATCTCTTTAATGCTCCGGTATTGCGATGGGGGAAAGGCATTGAAGAATCCGCCGATAAACGGTTTGTTATTATATAAAGTATAGTATGTGGCAGCCTGGTCATCATTCAATTCAAAGGGAATGTTCATGACCGAACCGCTTTCGGGGCGTTCCGATAACCAGAGATCGACCGGACGCGGTTTAATTTCGGAAAACCGGTCAATCGGTCTGGGGGCGAAATCCAGGATAATCAGCGTGATTAATAGAACCGAGATGAAGATGGATCGGCTTCCGGTTCTTTCGATAAGAGCTTTCGCGCCCAAACCCGCTCCGCAAGCAATAAGAACCAATGCAAACAGTCCGAAGCGCATTAATGCGCGCATTTTTCCGAAGAATGGAAAATATTTATATAGAATCAATCCCGGCAGATAAATTCTGGCAGATTCTTTTTGCAGTATATTTTGCAAAAATCGGGGCAGAGAAACGATGACAGGCTGTTCATTCCAATGTAAATCGGTTCCCATAGCTAAAATTACCGCGCAAACAATCCCGATTGTCAGGGCTGACCAAATCCAATTTTGTTCTTTTTTCTTTCGAACCATTCCGTAAAAATAAAGAATCAACGAAATGGTTCCCGCGTACAATGTGGCTTCAATCCATAAATCACGGTGGAAATGGCTGCCGACCCATTTTCCGAAAATGAAATGGGTTGTGGCGGGCAATAAGAAATCGGTCGGACTTGCCGAATACATACTGGCGCTGCCCCAGTCTCGATCAGGCATCCCTCCGGAGCTTGCCAAGGTCAAAAACGGCAACTCGGCAAGGATCAAAAGCGGCAAAGCAATTAATAGGAAAAGTCCAAAGGTTTTCCAAAAAGCCATATCTTTTAATTGAGAAATTCGGTTCGGAAGAATGAGCAAAATCCCTTGTATGGCGGCGACAAAAATCAACATAAATACATAGTATTGAGAGCAGAATGCGGTCAATCCCAACCCCAGAGCTGCCAATATTGCGGATTTCTTGCGAAATTCCCCGGTATCC
>JALHEL010000009.1 GCA_022837205.1 Leptolinea sp. | reverse complement strand
TTGTTTTGCTTCCATTGTCGCGAGCTTTTGGTCAACATCAAACATTATCTGAGTGGAAGCTTTAGAGACCGCTTCATCCACTAACCAATAGACTGTTTTCTCGAAATCCGGTGTGGGAGAAGGGGTCGAAAGCACAATCGAATCACATCCGCAAATCAAGAAAGCGAAAAGAATAAAGGCAATGATTTTCAGCGTTAGCGGATTGACTTTCATTTTGAATTATTTTTTTCTCTTTCGATTTCCACTCCTGCTGATTTGGCAAATCGGACAGCGGCGGTTTTTTCCACGCGCACTTTTACCGATCGGACCAACGGATGTTGAAGACAATAATCAGCAATGTCGGTCGTCAGAGCTTCTAATGTCTTTCGATTATTGTCCTCGACCAAAGCCAATACAGCTTTGGCGGTTTCACTGTAATCCACACAATCCAATAAATTATCCGATAGCCCGGCTGGGTGTATATCGGTTTGCATCTCGATGTTGATCAGGATATCCTGCGGACGTTCTCTTTCCTTGTCCGAAATCCCGATCCGACCGCGTGCCAGTAAATCTTTGAGAATAATTCGATCCAATTTATTCCTCGATATTTTTTTCCAAGGTTATTTCTGGAGTTGTCATCCGACAATAATCCAATTCGTACGTATCATAACGTTCGGATGTCATTTCATTATCTTCCAAAGACGCGACCGGTTCATAATCATTTCTGCATTTTACTTCAAAGCGATACCCTTCCGCGATAGCCAAAATCTTCAAATCGGTGGTCTTTAAAACAATGTCGGTACCGGGTTGAACATAATCGAGTTTCGGATTAATGCTGTTGACATGAACGGAGACTAACCCCTTTCCATCTTGCCATAAGCGCATATTCCCATATCCGTAGATATCACTGTATTGTTTGGCTGTTCCTTCGGCACTTAAATCCTTAATACTCGTAACCGGTCCAAGCATTGTTACATCCAGTATATAAATATTACTGTCAATTTTTTTTCCAACTGTTTTCAAACTGTATCCACTGTCGCTGATGCGGGTTTGACAAGCGATAACGAAAAAAGAGAAAATGATAACTCCGATCAGAATAAAGAGTAATATTTTTTTCTTTGGCATTTTTTGCTCCCCGTTTGATTCTATTCTATTAGTTTCCGCTCGATTTAAGCGAAAAAGTGATACAAATCTCAAAATAAGTTTAGCTGATTTTTTGAAAAGATTGCAAACTTTTTCAACGGAAAAATAAGACGCGGACATTTATCCGGAAGGAGAGGATGTTTTCGATTTATCGGAGCTGATTGTATACAAATAAAAGATTTTGATTCGATATAATTAAGCTTGAATATGAATGAAGAAAATCAAATCGGGAACGACTATAGCATTTTGACGGTTATTATCCTGCTGGTTTATGTATTGAGCACTTTTATAACCAGCTATATTGTAACGATCCCCATTCACATCGGTAATTTTTCTCTGATTCTAAATTGGAAAATGATTGACTTAATCACACCCGGCGCAGGGTTGCTGGCAGGGATCGGTGTATTTGGTTTAGTCGATGAACGGTCGTCGAAAAGCAAAGCGGAAAAAATGCTCCATTCCGTTATCCCGTTTGCGACAACGGTTTCATTGGGAATCATTCTGAGAAATGTTGCTATGTCTGCGGGTTGGGTTATGATTTTGATCCTTGGCGGTGTCCTGCTTTATTTAGTGTTTATGTCCGAGTGTATCATTTGCAATCCCGCTGACCCGCGAATTTCGGTGGTTTCGATCCTGTTAACCGGTCTGGCTTATGCGACATTTGTAATTACTGCCATCGGTGTACGATCCAATATTTCCAGGCTGATTTTGGAATTCCCGTTGATTCTGCTGTCTTCATTTATTCTGGCGATGAGGATCTTATCTTTGTATGAGTCCGTTAAAGATATCGAAATAAAAGCCGCGATCATTTCGTTAATTACCGCGGAAGCGGCGGCCGCCCTCCATTATTGGCCGATTCAACCCCTTTCTTACAGCCTTTTATTGTTTTTAGGTTTTTACATTTTAACCAATATCGTTATAATACTTCCACAGAAGGGTTCCTTGCGAAATGCTTTTAAAAGTCAGCTTTGGATCCTTGCGGTATCGATTATATTAATGGTATTTATTGAAATTCAAAAATAGTCTTTAAGGAATTGAAATGAATTGGGAAATCCTTATATCTTTAATCATGAGCTATTTGATCGGTTCAATCCCATTTGGTTGGATCATTGTTTGGATTAAGAAGCATCAGGATATTCGGTATCATGCATCAGGGAAAATGGGCACTTCGAATGTCATCCGGATGACGGATGTTCCCACCGGAATCATAACCTTTTTCCTTGATCTTTTTAAGGGGTATGCCGGTGTTTGGGTGGTAAGGTTGATTATGGATCCGGCTCCCGCATGGATGGAAGCGGTCGGCGGCTTTTTAGCCGTGCTCGGTCATGTTTATTCGATATTTATTGTCGAAAAAAGGCGTGACGGCAGGTACTATTTTCGCGGAGGTGCCGGCGGAATGACATCGATGGGGGCGGCGATTGCTTTGTGGCCTCCCGTCATCCTTTACAGCGGAATTCCGAGCCTTTTGATTTATTTTATTTTTGGATATGCCTCTGTCGCCACCATGTCGATCAATGTCGTGGCGTTGATTTGTTTTATTGTTCGGGCGGCATTAGGGCTGGATCCGACTTGGTGGTATGCGGTTTATGCATTTTTCACGCTTTTGCTGGTTCTGAAAGCTCTTCGGCCGAATATCAGACGATTACGACGCGGGGAAGAGCGCGTGATGGGTTTCAGTATCCGGGGAAAAATAAAAGCGAAAAAAGAAGCCGAAAGAGCAAAATCTTCCTCCGATAAATTTGCGGTATCACCGGATAAGACGAAAACGGATCAAGTTAAGACCAGATCTTAATTAGGAATAAAATAACCAGAATGATACCGATTGAATAGCAAGCAATGATCCATAAACTTGCTTTCAGGACATATTTCGATATTATAAAAGACTCTTTCCATCCCATTTGATGATGGGAGTCGATTTGATTTTCTGTGGAAGGGACTTGGCTGATTTCCGTATTTTGATCTCGAAACCAAGGCATTCCATCAACATTCATATTAATAACGGTTCTGCCGTCATCTTGATCTATTTCGTCACGATTTTGTATCCGATTTTTCACAGCAACTCCATCAAAACAAATGACAAGACACCGTATGTCCGTTGCCCAAATCTCTTAAGACCGGTTCCACCGTTTCACATTTTTTCATGGCATATGCGCAACGTGTATGAAATTTGCACCCCTTTGGGGGATTTGCCGGAGAAGGAATACTCCCTTGAAGAATAATACGATTCCGTCTGATCGTCGGATCCGGAATCGGGATGGCACTGAATAATGCTTTCGTATAGGGATGCAAAGGATTTGAAAATATTTCATCTCGATCGGAGAATTCCACAATATTTCCCAAATACATTACTGCAACCGTATCGGAAATATGTTGTACGACAGATAAGTCATGAGAAATGAACAAATATGCCAAATTAAATTGATGTTGTAAATCCTCGAGCAGGTTGATAATCTGAGCTTGAATAGACACATCCAAAGCCGATACCGGTTCATCACAAACAACAAATTCCGGGCTCAGCGCTAAGGCACGGGCAATACAAATACGCTGACGCTGGCCGCCGGAAAATTCATGCGGGTAACGATCTTTATGATATTCCTGTAAACCGCAAGCAATCATTATCCTTGTAATATAATCGTCAAATTCATCTTCCGGAACGATTTTGTGCTCTCTGACCGCTTCGCCGATAATTTCTCCGACAGGGAGGCGTGGAGAAAGGCTTGAATATGGATCTTGAAAAATAATTTGCATTTTGGGTCGCAGTTTTCTCATTTCTTTCGCATCCAGTTCAAATAATTCCCGTCCTTTATAAAGGACGTCTCCCGCGGTTTTACTGTTTAAGCGCAAAATAGTTTTCCCGACCGTGGTTTTTCCGCACCCTGATTCTCCGACCAAACCCATCGTCTTCCCTTTTTCAATTGTGAAACTAATCCCGTCAACCGCTTTTACAAAACCGCTTACCTTGTTAAAGAAACCGGATTTGATCGGGTAATATTTTTTTAAATTTTTTACTTCGAAAAAAGCGGCATCGTTCATAGAAGTTGATTTCCTTCTCTTTCTAATTGATATTTTGAACAAAATGAAGAAATATAAAAAAAAGGAAATTCGCGGTTCGAAAAAATTATTTGAATTATCAAAAGATCATTCATAAAGATAACAATTCGTCCTATGTGTTTCGGAAAGGCAGAATTCGGGAGGATAATCGTCGTTACAACGACCGAATCGCTTATCGCATCGATCTCTGAAATAACAGTAATTCGGCATATGAATCGGACTGGGGACCGAACCCGGAATACTGTAAAGGCGGTCTACTTTTTTATTAACAACCGGTTTGGAAGCCATTAACCCGACGGTATAAGGATGAGTGGGATTTAAAAAAATATCGTGAGCACTCCCTTTCTCCACAATTCTACCCGCATACATCACTACGACAAAATCTGCCATTTCGGCAATGACTCCGAGATCGTGAGTGATTAACATAATCGAACTGTTGATCTTCTCTTTTAAATTCCGAAACAGATCTAAAATTTGTGCCTGAATGGTTACATCTAAAGCAGTAGTCGGTTCATCTGCAATAATTAATTTTGGATCACAAGCGACGGCCATCGCAATCATAATTCTTTGTCTCATCCCGCCGGAAAGCTCGTGCGGATACATTTTGTAAACACCTTCCCCATTTGCTATGCCGACTAAGTCCAACATTTTTAGTGAACGATTCTTGATCTCGTCTTTTTGCATCTGCGGATAATGTAATTTAATTACCTCATCTATTTGTTCGCCGACCCGAAAAACCGGATTCAGACTGGTCATCGGCTCTTGAAAGATCATCGATACCTGATTGCCGCGAATTTTTTGCATTGCTTCGGTCGGCATTTTTGCGATGTCATAAGATTTTTCGCCTAAATTAAAGCGAATTTCACCCTGAACGATTTGCCCCTGCGGGCGTTGCACCAATTGCATCAATGAAAGGCTGGTGATTGATTTTCCGCATCCCGACTCTCCGACGATTCCGACTGTTTTCCCTTTCGGAACTTCAAAAGAAACCCCGTCAACCGCTTTTACCGTTCCGATATCAGTGAAGAAATAAGTATGAAGATTGTCATATTCCACCACATTTTCGGGATTGTTCATTACGGTTAAATATTCCGATTCCGGCACATTTTTCCGATTTCTCTCTCTTTCAATCGCATTCGTAATTCGCTTGTTTTCTTTTGAGATATTGTAGGATTCTCTGGCGGAAATGTAGTTCCCGCTCTCTTTTTTCAAAGGTTTTTCAGAAAATAGTTTCATTACCGTCACCTTTTCATTTTTGGATCATACGCGTCACGTAATCCGTCACCTACAAAATTAAACCCCAGTACAGTCAGAACGATCAGAATACCGGCCGGAATCCATATAAACCAGTAATTTGTCATGATGTGAATATTTGTGGCGGCATTAATAATGCTCCCCCATGATGCGATAGGGTATTTAACTCCCAGTCCTAAAAAGGATAAAGTCGCTTCGGTTATAATAATGCTTCCCAAACTCAGAGTTGCCTGAACAATTAATAACGGCATTACATTGGGAACCAAATGTTTAAAAATACGCCTGGAAACACGAATGCCCGCAGCTTCTGTGGCGACCATAAAATCTTGCTCACGAAGCGAGAGAATTTGTCCTCTGACTACGCGGGCGATGCCGGTCCAACTCAAAATCCCGAGAATTCCCATCAGAGCAAAAATTCTCGGAGTCGGCTTCACTTCCAAAGTATCCATCACGGATCCGGCGATGATTACCATCGGCCAAAATGGAATCGAATTGAAAAGGTCGACAAATCTCATCAGCAATGTGTCAACGGTATTTCCAAAATAGCCTGCGATCCCCCCAACGATTACTCCGATGAATAATTCAAGAAAAACGACGACAAAGCCGACCATTAATGATATTCTTCCTCCATACATTAATCGCGTTAGAACATCCATCCCGTTGGCATCGGTTCCAAGCCAATGTTCTTTGGATGGAGGGCTGTACATATCAATCAATTGGGCTTTTGTTTGAGTATAGATGGTGTAAGTTTCATTCACACGGTTAATGGTATAAGGAATTTCCTCCCCGGAATCGGATAAAACAGAAAATGAATTTTGATTTGAAAGAATTGCTTCATTAAATTTCTTTTTAAAATCGACTGTTAAGAAAACATCAGGTGATTTTGGTTGTACGATAAAATTCGAAATCGAAGCGAAAGGTCTTTCTCCGTTTGCGTAATCCTTATAGATAATCGATGAATCTTCCGAAATTTCTATTCGATAATTTTCTCCGTTTACGCTGAATCGTTCGATGTTATTTATTAAGGCATTTTGTGCTTGATAAACGAATTCAATCCGATTCAACGAAGGAATCGCATCATTTTCGAAAGCATCAAAAATTAATTTCGTCGCAATCGCAATTTCTTTCGGCATTGAAATGGTCGTTATCTTTCCTTTTCTGGAAAGGAAATATTTTATTCCATTGCTTTCAAATTCATTTTTTCCGGCTTGAATCGCTTCTATGGCTTGTTTTTGCGACTCTTCCGGAAAATCAATTCCTTCTGAAAGTGTAAATCGACCTTTACCGGCAAGAATAATGACATCGGCGATTTTCTTATTTTCCGATATCAGATAAAAATCATCGCCTTCTTTTTTATACGAATATTCTGTTTCCGCTGAATTGAATCTTGTTTGTCCTTCATTGAGCGCCAAGACAAATTTAGCGATTGCGGAATTAGGGAAAATCTCCCCATCTTGAACAATATACCGCAGATTTTGATTGATTGTGGCAGATGCATATTCTTTCGGAATCACTTCATATTTACGGAAAACCTGCTGCTGTTGATAGGGACTGAGAACACCCCCCAGAAAAGAGAAAAGGAACATTAAAATAAGAATAACCAAACCGACAATTGCGAGTTTATTCCGTAAGAACCGTTTAAAAACCAACATTGTCGGTGACAGTACTTTGATCCTCTTTTCGTCATCCAACCGAATTTCTTCACTTTGCGGACCATTGGTTTGTCTATTTCCTGTTTGATTTTGGTTCATTTTCGGTCTCCATTAATTAATTCGAACACGGGGATCTACCACCGCATACATAAAATCCGCGATCAATAAGCTGATTTGTGTCAGAAAAATTATTAAAACCGAATAAAACATAGCGAACGGAATATCGCCATGGATCACCGCATAATAGGAAATATATCCGATGCCGGGGATTTGAAACAATGTCTCCGTAATAAACGAACCGGAAAACATATTGGGGATAAGGTATGAAAAATAACTGACCAGGGGGACCAAAGTATTTCGAAAAGCATGTTTTTTGACGACAACATCTTCGGAAAGTCCTTTTGCGCGAGCTGTACGAATGTAATCGGTGTTCAAGACCTCCAGCATATTGGTACGGGTATACCGCATTAATCCGCCGATATTCAACATTGAGAGGGTGAGTACCGGCAAGACAAGGTGTTTTGCCATATCCAGAAATTTTCCCCATGCATCCAGTTGCTCGTAGTACCGGCCGACAATCCCGTATAAATCGAACCAGCCTAATTTGACGGAAAATATATATTTTAATAGGGTAGCCAGAAAGAAAGTCGGTAAAGAAATACAAATCATGGAAAGAACCGTCACGGCATAATCTGTCTTACTGTACTGTTTTCTGGCAGCCAAAATCCCGAGGGGAATAGAGATGAATGTTTCCACGAGAAGCGTAACCACATTTAAGAAAACAGAGTACCAAATGACTTCTTTGAATTTTTGAACAACCGGAATATTATATTGCCAAGAATATCCAAAGTCTCCGTGGATTGCGTTTTTCCCCCATCTTAAGAAACCGGTAAAAATATCGGTGTCCAAGCCGTATACAGAATTTAGATTCGCGAGAATCTGTGAATAACTTTTCGCTCCGGGTAAATTTGACCGCTGTCTGGCAATATTTTCCACGTAGGATGTCGGGAGAAAGCGGATCACGGTATAAACAATCAATGACCCAAAAAATAGAATAAAAACTGCATAAGTCAATCTGCGCAAGAAATATTTAAACATGAAGGTTTTTGCTCCGATGAACCTCAATTTGAAATGATTAATATTTCAATTTTTGTTTTTCTCCCATTGAAAATTAGGGGTGGTGTAAGATGCACCACCCCCTGATTCGTTTTTGAGAATAAAACGCCTTAAAGCAGATCTCATCCGTTTGTTTGGTCTATTGAGCCATTTCAAGTGTTTGAATTTCGGCATTCCAATCATAGAAAGTGGTAATGTCCGGTGTTACCGTGTCAATCTTAACCCGTTCGGTACTGAAAATTGTAGAATTTTGACGCTGGTAAGCCGGAATTTCAACCGCCCAATCGACGATGATATCCAAGGCTGTCTTATATATTTCCTTCCGATAAGCTTGGTCATCGCTTTGGCGAGCCTCTATAATTGCTTTATCCAACTCGGGATCGGCAATGTGATAGTGGTTGGAATCCGAACCGCCTTTACCGACAATATTTGAACTGTGATAAACCTGATACATATCGGGATCGATTGTAGCCTGCCAAGCGGCGCACCATAAGTTTTGTTTACCGGCATCCAATGTATCCCATAAAACATTTGTATCAGCGGGATCGTTGATCTTCAACGTGATCCCGATTTTTGCCAAGGCATTGGCGGCATCCGTAACAAGTGCAAAAGAGGGGTGGTCCCCTGTCCCGCCCGCCGGAATGATAATTTCATAGGTCAGGCTGGCACCTTCCGGAGCCGCCGTAAATTTTCCGGTGGCTTCATCGTAAGTATAACCGGCTGCTTTAAGAAAGCCTTTTGCCGCTTCAAGGGCCGCTTCATATTTCTCCTCCGGAGTCATGCCGGACGTGTAAATCGGGTTACCGTTTACATCTTCGGAGAATGCCACTTTATAATCGGGATCCGTTGGCTGAGGTGCCGCCCACGAGGTATTTGAAATCGGGTAATTAATAACGGTTGCTGCATCACCATAATAACTGTCATAAGCTACATCACGATATACGGCAATTACCGTTGCCAGTGCTTTCCGTAAATTCTTTGATTCGGTTGAAGCCGGGTCATCCCCGACTTTTACGGTATCCGCATTGATTCCGATATAGCCGTAGCCGAGATTGTCAACTTTGAAAGTCGTGATTTTGTCTCCCGTGATCTCTTTATTGCTGTTATGTTCGGCGATTGATTCAAATGTAGATTTTGATCCCGAGATCGAGGCGGCATCAATTGTGCCCGTGCTGACGCCTTCGACCATCTCATTATCGGCGGTTTCTTTGAATTGAACGAATTGAGTTTTCGGTTTTCCAAGATAAAAATTTTCGTTGGCTTCGAAATATACGATTCGATTATCATATTTGATAAACTTGTACGGTCCCGAACCCATCGGATTAGCGGTCTTTGCTTCGATGATACTTAAGTCCCCATAAGGGTGTCCGAAGCGATTATTTTCATAATCATATTGTGCCGGATCTCCGTAATAATGTAACGGAGCGACATAAATTCCCAAAATGGAATAAATAGCCGGGGCTTCATATCCGTAGGTTTTTACTTCGACCGTATAATCGTCCACCTTCTTAATTCCGGAGATGTTCGGAATCCCCGCAGCCATTTCCGGTTCTTTTGAACCTTCTTCCGAAATGAATGTATCTTTAGCGGTTGCCACAATCGATTTGGCTTTTACATCGGTCGCTTCAACAGAGAAGAATGCATCGGCATCTCCCGCATAAGCTGCAAAGGTTTCCTTGTAGAAATCATCGATTGTCGGTTTATTCCCCGCATTTAAGTCAAATTCCGCACCGGATTTCGTTGTTAAAATGCCATCTGCAATATCGCCGAATCCCCACATTGCCATACCGAAAGCGGTTTTTAACCCTTCATCACTGCCGACTTCCTCAGGTGTTTTACCTAAGATCTCTTGTGCATAGTCCGCCGCAAAATTGTTATAAGCATAATCGATAATTTTTTGTACTTCATTCATCCAGCCTTCTTTGACCAAATTCCAATAAGCTTCTTGCTGATCTTTGGTCCATTCATCCCCTTCGGCCCAAATATGATCAGAGCCGGCAGCTTGAATGGCTTCGGCGATTTTTGCATATTTCTGATAGATTTCGCTGGTCGTTTGGGTCAGGTAGTCCTGAAGTCCGATAATCTTATAAGAATTTAAAGTCGTTGAACCGACATAGGCGGGATCCAGGTAGACATAATAGGTGAAAATAATATCATCAGCTGTTATTGGTTGACCGTCTGAAAATTTCAGATCATTCCGTAATTTCGCAGTATAGGTCGTTATATCGGCATCTTTATCAAAATTTACCGAAAGATCGGCGATTCCATAATAGGTATAGTCTTTTCCGTTATACGGTCTGGTTTCGCCATTAATGCCGTTGAAAATGATTCCTCCCACTCTGTCAGTTGTCATCAGCAGTGAAAATGTCATTTCGATGACATCCATGTCATAACCCGTATCAGCGTAAAAAGGACTGAATTTTTGACTGAAGTTCGGAGAGCCAAAAACAAACGGAGTTGAGGATTCAGGCTGAGCGATTACCGGCAAGCTAAGCAGAATCACCGAAAGGAATGCAAGAACCCACGGGGCAATTTTTTTGTTCATAAAATCCTCCTGATATGAAATTGTTAAACTGTTTTAGAAAGTTATTTCCCGAAGACTCAAAATTGTTTTTCTTTAAACAGTTTGATTATAAATAATTGTACTATAGGGAAACACTAAGGTATTTTATTAAAAATCATCATCAAAGTCTTCATCGGAGTCATAAAAGTCATCCTCATCACCGGGGGTCTCGTAATCATCGGGCAGAGTATCCGAATTGGGCAGCATATCCTCGAAATCATCTTCTTCCGGTTCGTCTTCATATTCGTCATCCGATTTGGGAAGGCCTTCCTCAGCCACAACTTGTTTAAACATCCAAATAAGATTTCGTTTATTCAATTGTTCGGCTAACCCGCCCATATATACCCGGCTCTTTCCGCAAGCTTCGATATTATATTCATTTAAAAATTCTGCCGGGTTTCGGCGTTTTGTGGCTTTTCTGGCAATTTCATGAATATTTTCAATATATTTGATATTTTCTTGAACAGCGTCATCAATCTCGCCCCGTAAAACGATATCCCCGTGCCCCTGGATAATATTCTCCAAACCCATATCGCCGATTTTACGAATAACATCAATGGACTGACGATAATCGCCTTCATTCAGTTGCGGGATTGGCAGGAAGGCGTCTCCCGCAAAAAGGACACGATCTTCTTCGACGAAGACCGAAATGCCGTCCGCGGTGTGTCCGGGAGTTAACATAATAATCAGATTTTTCTTTCCGATTTTCAAGATTAATTCACCGTGAGAGAAGGTCAAATGAGGGAGAACGATATGTGAATTCAGAAAAGACGGGTTCTGTTTTTTTGTTTCTTCCAAAGCCGGAATTCCGATTTCTTTTAAATACTTGGCACACAGCGTATGTGCGATAATCGTCGCTCCCGGAAAAAAACAATTTCCCCAAGCGTGATCTGCGTGAAAATGAGTATTGACCAAATATCTTATCGGAACTCCGATAGTCTCGGTGACAAATTTCCTGATTTCCTGTGCTTCTTCCGGAAGTGCCAGAGTGTCGACCACAACAGCCCATTGAGGTCCTATAATGACACCTGCGGTAACCTGGGCATAGATTTCACTTTGGAACCAATAAACATTTTCAGAAATACGTTCACGCTGCATAATTTTACAGTCCCCTTCGACAGTCAATGAGCGGAAAAATAAATCGCTCAGATATTCTGATAGAATAGCATATTCAATTTCAAAAGTCAAAATATCACTGATTTTTGTCTTGAAAATGCTATATTCCCTCAATATTAATGGATATTGAGTGTATCATTTTTCCGCAGGGAAATATTAAATTTTGATAGAAATATGATCATTATTATCCGTACGGATAAAAAAAGATATCCGAGTCGGATATCTTTTCAGCACCTCCAGTGAGATTCGAACTCACGTTTTAACCTTGAAAGGGTTGCGTCCTGGTCCCCTAGACGATGGAGGCTTGTTGAATAACGTTGCTATTTTAGCAGTTGTTTTTCTATCCGTCAAGATAAGTCTGAAACTTGTGTTGTTATTCTCCAAATTGTCATCCTGAAAAACGGGTAAGAAAAATGAGTTTTTGATAGAATTCGATCAAATTTGCGGATTTTCGAACAAAGACCTATTTTTCGACTTCTTTAATGAATTATCAGCATAAATTCGGCTTTCTTTGCCCCGATTTCTTTCATGATCTCTGCACACGATCCGGTTAAAATCCGCTCATCTTCGGTGGTTAAATCACAAGCAAGCGTAATTTTATGTTCTTTCCCAAAGATATTACAAACATCTTTTAATACGGCTGCCAAGCGATAAGGCGTATCCATCAAAATGACCGGAATATTTTCTTGTCTCGATTTAATTCTGCGAAGTTCGGCAAGTCTTCCTTCGGAAGCGGGCGGAAGAAATCCGGCAAAATAGAATTTCTTCAAATGAAGCGGCGCAACGGAAATAGCTGCTGTCAGAGCAGATGCTCCCGGAACGGGAACCACACGAAAACCGGCTGCGGAAACCTCGGAAATCAATTTATGCCCGGGATCGGAAAATAAAGGCGTTCCGCAATCGGAAACAAGTGCAAGGCTTTGTCCCTGCGCTAAACGAATGAGGATATTTTCGATTTGTGCCGGTTCGTTATGCTCATTTAATGAAATAATTTCTTTGTTTTCAATGTTCAGCTTTCGCAACAACCGATTTCCGTTTCGATATTCTTCGCATATCAATGCATCGGCCGATTTGAGAGTGTTAATTGCTCGCAAAGTGATGTCATCATCATTCCCGATGGGCGTTGCCACAACATAAAGGGCGTTATTTTTTCTCATAGCTGAATTCTATCAGGATTTTTTGGGAGAAATTTTGATCCGGAACATATTTTGTCATGCTGTCATAAATCTTGAATGATAGAATGGAACTATGAAGTTATCTTCCCTTTCAAGAACTTCCTTGATGATTGTTGTCTTTTTCGGGATCGATAAGGTCATAGCCATTATCCGGCAATTAATTATCGCCCGCCAATTTGGACTTTCTGCGGAATTGGACGTTTTTAACATTGCAAATAATCTCCCCGATATGTTATTTATTCTGATCAGCGGAGGCGCCATGGCAATGGTGATTATTCCGATTATGACAGAAATTATTCAGAAGGAAAGTCGGGAAGCGTCTTGGAGAGTCTTTTCATCCATCGCCAATCTTGCCTTCGTGGTTTCATTGATTTTAGCGATATTTATCGCGATATTTGCACGTCCGATCGTCACTTCGGAGATAGGAATCGCTCCGGGTTTTACAACCGAACAACAAGAACATGTGGTAAATATGATGCGCCTGAATTTAATTGCGACACTGATTTTCTCGATCAGCGGATTGGTTATGGGCGGGCTGCAAGCGAATCGAAAATTTTTCCTTTCTGCGTTAGCACCCATACTCTATAATATCGGTCAAATATTTGGCGCGGTGGTTCTTTCTCCTCAAGAACCATACAGGATCGGACAAATCGAGCTTCCCGCTTTTGGAATGGGAATCTACGGCTTAGCCGGCGGGGTTATCCTCGGGGCTATCCTTCACTTACTGATTCAAATCCCCGGTCTGATTCGATTAAAATTTAAATGGTATCCCATGATTCAATGGAAAGATCCGTATGTTCAAAAAACCATTCGGATCATGATCCCGAGGATCTTAACCGTTTTTTTCGTCCAATTGATTTTTATTATTCGGGATAACTTGGCATCTCGGTTGGAAACCGGATCGGTAACGGCTTTAAGCTACGGCTACATGTTTCAACAATTACCGGAGACACTGATCGGGACGGCTTTGGGAACCGCAATCTTACCGTCGCTTTCCATATTTATTTCGGAAAATAAAAAAGCGGAATTTCAGAAGACTTTTGAAATTGCCTGCCGCTTATCCGTTGCGCTCACAATCGGTATAGCAGTCATTATGGGCGTCGGATTAGGTCCGATCGTTCAACGGGTTTTAGGATTTAACGTTGCGGAAAATGCTCTGCTGATGTGGACTTTGCGGGGATTTTTGGTGGGACTGACCGGCCATTGTTTGCTTGAAGTGGTCAATCGGGCTTTCTACGCACAACAAAATGCACGAATCCCTTTGATCGGAACGATTTTGAACCTTGTAATATATATCATCTTAGGCAGGATCCTGTATCGCCCTTTGAATGCTCCCGGGATCAGTTTGACGGATTCCGTCTCGTTTTCATTGCAAGCTCTTTTTCTTCTGCTTCTGTTACGGATGGAACCCGCTGAGAGAAATAATCGGTTTTATGGGAAAAAAGGAAAACAAAGCGCGCCAAGTGTTCCTCAAATGAATGCAGCTCCGCAGCTTTGGAATCCGATCATACGATCTGCCATCGGTGCGGGAATAGCCGGAATCATTACCTATGAAGCGATGCATTACAATCCGGTGTTTTCTGATAATCTGGTAAAATCTATTATTGGAATGGGCGCAGCTTTTCTCGTCTATTTGATTTTCATTTTGCCTGAAATTAAAGCCTTGCGTCATTTTTAGAAAAGTTTTACGAAGAAAGAAGTTTGTGCAGATAGATAGCGATATCTGATCGCCGGAGTAAAAAATGAATCAAAACAAATCAAACAGTGATAAGAATCCAAAAACACCGAATAATTCGGAAAATACGCCGAATCCGTCCTCTCAAAATTACAGCGGTACCTATGGAAGTCATATACCGCAAGGTGAGCCTACTCCATATGACCCATCGCGTAGTTATTATCCTCAACAGCAAGGATATTATCCGCCTCCGCAATATCCTCAAGGGCAACCTTCGATGCCGGGGAATAAGAATCCTCAATTACAGCCCAAGAAAAATCAAAAGAAAGCTGCGAAGCCGAAAAAGCAGGGAAACGGAAAATGGGTTTGGCTTGGCATTCTGATCATGTTGGTATTAATAGCCGCAGGAGGGGTGATCGGTTATCAAACGGGAATTCAAGCACGGCAAAATTCTTATAAAGAGCAATCAATTAAAGCGGCGGCACAGCAATATAATTTAGCCATCGCGGATATTCAAAACGGAAAATACGAAAATGCGAAAACCCGGTTGGAATATGTACTAAGTGTCGATCCGAATTATCCCGGCGCGACAGAAAAATACACCGAAGTGGTGGTTGCGCTATATCCCAAAGAGACTCCCACACCTTTTTATACTCCGACTCCCGCCCCGACTTCTACTCCGGATACCAGAGGGGAAGAGGAATTGCTGAACACGATTCGGGCAAATATGGCTGCTCAACAATGGGAGACTGCCATAGCGAATATTGAAGCTCTTCGAAATAAAAATTTGAGTTACAAATCTATCGAAGTCGATGGGATGTATTATATTGCTCTCAGGAATTACGGGATCCAGTTGATTAATAACGGTTACTTGGAGCCCGGGATTTATAAGATCACTTTAGCGGAAGCTTTCGGACCGATTGATGCATTGGCAAGCAATCAACGGGATGCGGCGCGCAGTTATTTGGCAGGGGCCGGCTTCTGGGAAATCGATTGGGCAAAAGCGCTTGAGTATTACAGCAATGCTTATTTGACGGCACCCGGAATGTATGATCGCGCTTCGGGATATACCGCACAGGAACGTTATATTCAGGCTTCTTTTGAATATGCCAACCGATTGGCTCAAACAGGCGATTATTGCGCTTCGATTGAATACTACAATCAAGCATTTTCTATGAGTGCAAATGAACAATATGCGCCCACAGCTACTGCTGCATATCTGGAATGTTATCCTCCGACTGCGACGCCGGAAGTACAAATCCAACAACCGACCGAAATGGTGTTCACTCCGACTGTTCCGGGGATGTCCGGCGGCGAATCGGGTCAGGTCGAGATTCCGGTTGATAACTCAACCGAACCGATTCCTGAACCCGAAACGGTACCGTAAAGCGAGTCAATAAAATTCGGGAAAAAGAATCAAAAATGCCTCTAAAATCTTGAGGCATTTTTGTTTTTCGTTTTATATGCTGATTTTCATAGAAGATTTTCCGAAGGGAAAACGCATGTTCTATTAACTTTAACCAATTCGTTTCCCGATCAAATCATATTCCAAAGCCGTATGAATTCTGACTTTGATAATATCACCGATTTTTGCTTTCCCTTCAACAAAAACCAACCCGTCAATATCCGGAGCATCACGATAACTTCGCCCGATCAGCAATCCGTCTTGTTGCCTCTCAACGAGAACATCCATTTTTCTCCCGATAAATTTCCGATTGATTTCTCTTGAAATCCCCTGTTGCAGTTTCATCAAGCGATCGAGCCGTTCCCGTTTGACTTCTTCGGGAACCGTGTCTCCGTAAACCGCGCTCGCTGTCCCTTCTTCGAAGGAATACGAAAAAACTCCGACACGATCGAATTTCAT
>JALHEL010000230.1 GCA_022837205.1 Leptolinea sp. | reverse complement strand
CTTCCCTCCAGGGCTTATGGTAACAATTTATTTTGATTCACCGAATCTGCTTCAGTAACATTTAATTTGATTCACGTCGCCGAAACCGCATTCTTATTTATAGTATGACGCCTAAGGTATAATCATTTAGGATTGTTATTCGACTGAAACAGGGAAACCGAATGAAACGGATTTTATTTCTTTTTATTTTTATATTATGTTTTGTAGGTTGTAATACGCCGGAATCTCCAATGCCAGGAACTGTTACGCCGGAAAAGAAAAGTATTGAATCCATATTAACGGAAATGGCAATTTCAACCCAGCAAGCAGTTACCGCGGTTAATTCAACCGCTACCGTTACCGAAATCGAAGAGCTGGAGCCTACAATCGATCCCTCAAAAGTATTGAATGTCTGCCTCGGAAGCGAACCAAGTAGTCTGTTTATCTATAATAATTCTTCAAAATCCGGTTGGTCGGTCCTCGAAAGCATATATGACGGACCGTTTGATACGATCGACGGTCGCGATGTTCCCGTAATTTTTGAAAATGTCGATTTTGTAAAAGATGAAGTCCAGGCAAAGGAAGGCGATATCGTGATGAATTCCAGAGGAGAGGCAGTCGCCCTTGCCGCTGGAATGGAAGTAACTCCGGCCAATGGGGAAAATGTCTGCGGATCCGATGCTTGCACGGTTCAATGGGACGGAGTTACACCACTGAGCTTCTATCAAGCGACGATCACATATAAAATAAAATCCGGTATTTTATGGTCGGACGGTGAAACATTATCAGCAAAGGATTCGGTTTATTCATGGAGACTGGCCGGTGATCCGGCAATTCCCGGTTCAAAAAAAATGTTCAACCTGACGAAAAGCTATAAGGCAACTGATGATCAAACGGTTGTCTGGCAGGGAGTTCCGGGTTTTATTCCGCAAAAGGCTTCAGATGTCTTCTGGTTGCCGTTGCCCGAACACGTGATGGGAAATATGAAAGCGGCGGATATCCTGGTTGATGAAGGAATCAACCGGACACCGATCGGTTGGGGTGCTTACAAAATAGCGGAATGGATCCCGGGGGATCAGATAACCGTTGTTCGAAATGCGTCATATCGGAATACCGAGACCGGTGGGGCTCCTTTTTTTGATAAGGTGATATTTCATTTTTATGGAAAAGCCGGTGACAATAATCTGGCGGCATTAAAAAGCGGCAGCTGTGATATTGTTGATACGTCTGTTGATCTTCTGCCGAATTTAGAACCGATCCTGGAAGATGTTCGGGACGGAAAAATTTCCGCATATATCCAACCTCAAACAGTGTGGGAACAACTCACACTGAACTTTGCTCCTCTTAATCAAAAAGGGTTCGGTTATTTTGCCGATGTAGGCGTTCGAAAAGGGATCGCCCGCTGTTTGGATCGCGAAGCACTGATTCGACAGGTTTTATTTGGTCAGAGTGAAATTCCTCAGGGGTTTTATCCTTCGCAACACAGTCTGTTTTTCGGAAATCTGACTGATACCGAATTCGATCCGGTAGCAGGTCGGGCTTTGCTCGAAGATGCCGGATGGATCGATTCGGATGGGGATTCGACTACACCGCGTGTCTCTTCGGGTGTGGAGGGAGTTCCGGACGGAACAGAATTTGCCGTCACTTTAGAAACCTCCGAATCTGCCGAAAGAATCAAAACGGCTGAATTAATTCGTGATCAATTGGCGGATTGCGGAATTTCGTTAACCGTTCAAGCAGAGGATCAGGCGAAAATCTATGCGCAGGGACCGGACGGACCTGTATTTGGCCGAAAGTTTGATATGGCAATGTTTGCTTGGGCAAGCGGCGATCAATCCCCCTGTTCCCTTTACTCGAGCAGCCAAATTCCGACCGAGGAGAATCAATGGATCGGTTTAAATGTCGGCGGTTATCGATCTGCCGAATATGATTCAGCTTGTAATATCGCTCAGAATGCTTCTCCGATGGAAGAAGATTATTTAGGTAAAGCCGAAAAAGTTCAACAATTATTTGCAGAGGATTTACCGGTAATTCCTCTCTATTTTTATCCGGCTATCGGATTGTCCGGTAATCGGATCTGCGGATTGAAAAACAGTATCGGAATGCGCAGTCTTCTTTATAACATTGAATCGCTTACACGGAGCGATTCAAACTGTGCGGTCTCTCAATGGAAAAATATCTATTCCGAATGATAATCGGAATATTTCGAAACAATCTGGCGATAAATACGTATATCAGTTAGACAGGAGAAAAAACATGGAACATAAAAAATTATATCGAAGTCAGAAAGATCGATTTATCGCAGGTGTATGTGGCGGTTTGGCCAAGTATTTCGGAATTGATGCGACAATCGTTCGGGTGGCGTGGATCGTATTAATATTCACGACAGGTTTTATTCCCTTTGTTTTGATTTATATCCTTTGCGCATTAATTATTCCGTTGGAACCAACCTCGCCAAAGGATGTCACAATCGATCAGTAATTCATAAAAAGCGGATTGGTTATAAAAAAGCCTATTGCCGAATGGCAACAGGCTTTTTTTCATCAAGCAATTATGAGGGCTCTATACCCATCCGCGCATTCTCATGGCGGTAACAACCCGTTGAATCGCAACCATGTAAGCCGCGTCGCGCATATATACTTTGCGGTCTTCGGCCATTTGATAAACGGAATTAAAGGCAATCGTCATCTTGTCATCCAATTTATTCTCGACTTCCTCTTCGCTCCAATAGAAGTTGGCATCATTTTGAACACCTTCAAAATAGGAGCAGGTCACGCCGCCCGAATTACACAGAAAATCGGGAATCAGGAAATAACCGCGGTTTTTAATCACTTCGTCTGCTTCGGTCATGGTGGGTCCGTTGGCCGCTTCGGCAAGGATTTTTAGCTTCGGACTAATCTTTTCGACATTATCCGCTCGGATTTGGCCTTCGAGAGCAGCCGGAATCAGTACATCTACATCCATACTGAGCCAGGCATCTCCGTCCAGGATCTCATATCCGGCTTCTTGGGCCTTCCCTTTATTGATCATTCCGTATTGATCGGTGATACTCATCAAAAATCGCGGATCCACACCCTCTTTCTTGTAATAGGTGTAGCTTTTCTTATCATTGCGATCCCAGCAGGAAACGCATTTGACGATACCGCCCAACATTTCCACAAAGTTTGTGGCACTATATTGACCGACATTGCCGAAACCTTGAATTGATGCGGTCATTCCTTTGGGATTGTAGCCGAGTCTTTTCATTGCTTCCCGAATGCAGACCACAACGCCATATCCCGTAGCCGAGTTTCTTCCGAGTGACCCGCCGGCGCCGACCGGTTTGCCGGTGACTACGCCGGGAACATACTGTCCCATTTGTTGAGAATATTCATCCATGAACCAGCACATCATTTGTGCGTTGGTGCCCATATCCGGTGCGGGAATATCCACTCTCGGTCCGAAATTCTTCCAGAGCAACCGGACATAACCGCGAATCAGACGTTCTTTTTCCGCTTCACTGAGCGTGGAAGGATCCACATTGATTCCACCTTTCCCGCCGCCGAGCGGGATATTGGCAACGGCGCATTTCCAAGTCATCCAAGTTGCGAGAGCGCGGACGGTATCGACCGTCTCTCCCGCATAAAATCGTAAACCGCCTTTATTAGG
>JALHEL010000229.1:1158-4789 GCA_022837205.1 Leptolinea sp. | reverse complement strand
GATTTCCTCCGTTTCCGTTTTGATTGTTTCCGTTTGAGGAAGGAAGAACGGATTGTTTTGCCCGGGTACGCTGCGCGACATATTTAATATACATTCCGGTCGCACTGAAAAGCAAAAGAATGCCGGTAATAACAGAGGCGATTTCTTTGGCAACGCCGGTAGATGAGCTCATATAAACCGCCCCTTTCTGAAAGATCGTGATCAGAAATGAAGCAAAGATACAACCGGAAGGGCTCAGGTTGCCCAAAAGAGCGACGGCGATCGAATCATATCCCATGGAAGAAAGCTCTTTCGGAACGATGGTATTGTAATAACCCAGGTACATCGTGACTCCCGCCAAACCGGCGAGCATGCCGGAAATCGCCATTGCTCGAACAAGCCCCCGACCGACTTTGACGCCGGCATATTGAGCGCAAATCCGATTGGAGCCGATCATGCGAATTTCAAACCCGCTGACGGTGCGGTTGATAAAGAATTGAATCAGAAAAACCGCGATCAGAGCGATGGGCAGCCCTAAGGGAAAACTGATTTTTTGTCCCATTAACGTCAAATCGCTTATTTGCAACCGGGCGGCGGTCCGGACTGCTCGGGAAGTTCGGGTGATCATATCGGCATAATACCCATTAATGAAGAATCCCGTAATGTAACTGATAATGTAATTAAACATAATGGTGGAAACGACTTCATGAATATTAAATCGGTATTTCAGATAACCGACCAATGCACCGAACAAACCGCCGACCAAAATCCCGATCAGCAAAATCAGCGGTCTGGCAATCATGCTCGGGAGATCACTATATCCGATAAATACGGTTGCCAAAAAACCGGAAGCCAGCATCTGGCCGGAAATGCCGATATTAAACATCCCGCCTTTCATTGCCACGACAACACCGAGCGATGCCAATAACATCGGTGAAAAAATTCCGAGGAACGAAAAGAGATCTGTCAGCATCCCCTTTGAAGGGCTATAAACGGCTTTTGGCCATAGACCGGATCCTTGTAGAAAGCTCTTCATAGCGACCACCGGACTGCGGCCGATCAAAATCATAATCAATGAAGCGACCAAAACGGTCAGCAGAATTGTTATCAACGGGATGGTGATTTTGTTCCAACGATCATCCGCCAATAGATCGATGGGTCGAAAAGCATTTTTATCGTGATTGGCTTCTTTTTGGCCGGTCATTCCTTCACCCCCATCATATATCTGCCCACTTCGGACGGTGTCATCTTGGATGCATCTTCAATTTTAAGCAATTCTCCTCGGAAAATAACCCCGATGGTATCCGCCAAATCCATGATTTCGCTCAATTCCAACGAGATTAACAGAATCGCTTTTCCTTTTTCCCGTTCATCCAGAATTTGGTGATGGATGTGGGAAATTGCGCCGATATCCAAGCCGCGTGTGGGCTGAACAAAAATCATCAATACGGAATTCAATCCGATTTCGCGAGCGACCAATACTTTTTGTTGATTTCCACCGCTGAGAGAGCCCATCGGGGTATCCACGCCGGACCCGGTGCGAACATCATAATCTCGGACCAGTTTTTCGGCATAATTCTTGATGACTTCCGGCTGCAGAATTCCTCTTTTTGCAAAAGGCTCCCGATAATAGGATTTGATCGCCATATTTTCAGCCAGTGTCATATCCGCCACCATCCCGACTTGTTGACGGTCTTCGGGAATATAGGATATTCCGGCCTCCGTTCGCTCGCGGACATCCAGGTTTGTAATGTCCCGGCCATTGAGACGGATGGTACCCGAGTGAACCGGAATCAAACCGGCGATGGCATCCGCGATTTCCACCTGTCCATTGCCGGATACACCGGCAATGGCGAATATTTCGCCTTGATGCACTTTGAAAGAAACATCATGCACGACTTCCACTTTGTTTTCGCTGCGAACGGAAAGATGTTCGACATCGAGGACCACGTCGCCGCAGCGAGCGGGCGTTTTGTTGATATCAAATGAAAATTCTTTCCCTACCATTAAATTAGCCATTTCAAGCGTTGAAGTCCGGCTGACATCCAATACTTTGATCAGCTTTCCGCGCCGTAAAATGGCACAGCGATCGGCAATTTTTTTGACTTCTTCTAACTTATGGGTGATCAGGATAATCGTTTTCCCGTTACGCCGCAATTCTTGCATGATATCCAGAAGATATTCGATTTCCTGTGGGGTTAGGATCGCGGTGGGCTCATCAAAAATGAGGATATCCGCTTCTCGATATAGCATTTTCAAGATTTCCACCCGTTGCTGGACCGAAACGTTGATGTCTTCGATTTTTTGTTCGGGATCGACTTCCAAGTGAAATTTTTGTGAAAGTTCGCGAATTTCTTTGTTTGCCTTTTTAAGGTCGACTGCCGGCAGAAATCCGAGCAGACGGTGGATCGGTTCGCGGCAGAGAATGATATTTTCGGCGATGGTGTAATTATCGATCAATTTAAAATGTTGATGGACCATGCCGATCCCCAGTTCGGCAGCGGTGCGGGAGGATTCCAATGTGACTTTTTGACCGCGAATATATATTTCTCCGTGATCCGGTTGATATAAACCGAAAAGGATACTCATCAGAGTTGATTTTCCCGCTCCGTTTTCACCGAGCAACGCATATATTTCCCCTTTTTGGATACTGATGGAAATATCATCGTTTGCCACAACCCCCGGGAAAAGCTTCGTTATATGTTTCATTTCAACGATGATTTCTTTATCCATAAAAACTTACTCCATCGTTCGTATTTCTCATCGGTCAACCTCAAACAATGTAAAAAATCGGAATTTGTGCGGATGGAAAAACTTGTCATTCCGGATCGGATTGCCCTGTTTCGGAATGACAAGTGGATCATAATTTAATTAAATTGATTGATAAGCCGTTTCCAGAGCGATTTCCATCATTTCGCGAAACGACTCCTGACGCTCAATCGCAGACAACCCTTCCTGTCGAAAAACATGGTCGGAGATCGTCAGGATACTGAGCGCTTTCTTGTGATAATAAGCCGCCGTCATATAGAGCCCGGCAGTTTCCATTTCCACCGCCAACATCCCCATATCCCGATAACGTTCATTGGCGTCTTTTCGGGCATTTTTGAACACATCGGATGAAAATACCGGACCGACGTGAAGATGAGCGCCGATGGCTTCACCGTTTTTCACCGCTTTTCTCAATAAATCAAAATCAGCGGTAGGCGCCAGAATTCCGGGGAAATCATATTGAGACGCATAAGCGGAATTTGTCGAAGCCGACATGGCAATAACGATATCTCGCAACCGGATATCGTCCGCTAAGCCGCCGGCCGAACCGATACGAATAATGTATTCCACTCCGTAATATTCATATAAATCCGAAGCGTATAACCCCAGAGACGGGATGCCCATGCCGCTACCCATGACCGATATTTGTTTGCCTTTGTAAATCCCCGTATAGCCATACATGTTGCGAAGCTGATTAAATAAGTGCGGGGATTCGAAATAATTTTCCGCGACAAACTTCGCCCGGAGAGGATCTCCGGGCATCAGAACCACTTTCGCGATTTCTCCGGGCAACGCTTCATTGCATTCGGAAGGTACGATTGTCATAAAACGTTTACCTTGCTTATTTCAAGCCCGGAAAATCTTCCGGTGTATAACCATTGAA
>JALHEL010000229.1:0-1109 GCA_022837205.1 Leptolinea sp. | reverse complement strand
CCTTCCGCGCTGACATAACCGGTGGAATCGGTTGAGGCGCCTAAAACTTCATTTTTACCGACAAAAGTACCATCGGCGATTGCCTGAAGTTGTTTTGTGACGTTTGTATGCATCACCTTGAGGGTTGAGGTCAGAATCATATTGCTTCCGTCACCCTTAACACCGTCATCGAATTGATCGACATCGCATCCGATTGCATAGACACCATTGGCTTCCTTGATAGCGGTGAAAACGCCGTTTCCGGAGGCGCCCGCTGCGACAAATAGAATATCCACACCTTTATCTATCAGCGCTTTGCCGACTACTTTGCCGGTGACTTCATCCGCGAAACCGCCGATGTAATTGCCGCCGACATTCTTTCCGGTCACATCGGTTCCGGCATAGGAGGGCAATTCCACGATTTCAGCTTTTGTACCGAATTTGGCATTCGCATAGTTAACGCCTGACTCAAAACCCCATTGATAATTCACATTGGAAGGATATGCCAAGCCGTTGACGACTGCGACTTTATTGGTTTTTGTTTCCATCGCCGCAGCAATTCCGGCGAAGAAACCACCCTCTTCTTCTTTAAACGTCATGGAATAGACATTTGGTAATTCGACGGTATTTCCTTCGGCATCGGTCGGCGGAGTATCGACCAAAATTAACTTGGTGTTCGGATTTTCCTGGGCGACGGTTCCGACCGCGGCAAATTGGAATCCCGGCAGTACAATCGCATCGTAATCGGTGATAATGTCGGCTACGGCTTGAATCATTTTGCTGACATCCGGTTCCTTGACATGGGTCACCGTTGATTCCGGACTGGTTTTGATGAAGTCCAAAATACCATTATAGCAATCTTCCCCGAACGATCCGTCGTCGACGCCCGACGAAGTTACGATTCCGACTTTTAACGCCTTTGTTTCGGCAGCGGCCCCGCCGGTTACGGGGACTTCTGCTTTGGTCGGTGCGACGGCCTCTGTTGGGACTCCGGTCGGAGCAACTTCGGTCGGTGCTGCGGTGGGCGCCGCAGTCGGAGGAACGGCGGTCGGTGTTTTACTGGCACAGCCGGTAAAAACAGCGATTAACGACAAAATTAAAACAACTCTGAAAATAACTTTTGAATTTTT
>JALHEL010000228.1 GCA_022837205.1 Leptolinea sp. | reverse complement strand
CTCCCGAGAATTTTATTATCAGTGACCGTTCGGTGATTGTTTTTCCGTACCATATCGAACAGGATTCACTGGAAGAATCAAGATTGGCAGATAAAAAATACGGATCGACCAAACGAGGAATTGCGCCGGTATATGGTGATAAATATTTAAAGAAAGCGATCCATATGGGCGAATTGCATTATCCCGATAAACTGAAAGCCCACTTGGATGATGTTCTGAAATGGAAAAATTTAACCATAACCAAAATTTATGAAGCGGAACCGTTTCAATTGGACGAACTGATGGACTGGGTGATGGAATTCGGCGGGAGATTACTTCCTCATATTACCGACACCGGGGACTTTTTACGGAAGGCATACGCGGAAGGAAAGAATATTCTTTACGAAGCGCAGTTGGGTGCGTTGAGGGATGTGGACTACGGAATATATCCCTATACTTCTTCTTCCAACCCGTTGGCATCCTATGCTCCGATCGGATCCGGTGCACCGGATATAAAAGTCGATAAAGTGATCGGGGTGGTCAAAGCCTTTTCGACCTGCGTCGGGGAAGGACCTTTTATTGCGGAATGGTTCGGTGACGATGCCAAAAAGTTGCGGGAAGCGGGCGGAGAATATGGTGCGGCTACCGGCAGGCCGCGCCGGGTTGGGCCGATCGATCTACCTGCGACTCGTTACGGAGTCAAGGTTCAGGGCGCAACCGAGATTGCGTTTACGAAACTGGATGTGCTTTCTTATATGGATGAGATTCCTGTTTGTACGGCATACGATATCAACGGGAGTATCACGAGAGATTTTCCTTTTCATTCGCTTCTGGATGATGCTAAACCGGTTTTTGAAACGATGCCGGGTTGGAAATGCGATATTACGGGTGCGAGAAAATACGATGAACTGCCCGTTGAAGCCCGTCGTTATATTGAATATGTCGAAAATGAAATTCATTGTCCGATGACTTATATCTCCGTCGGTCCCGGCAGAGATGAAATCATTTTGAGGAAGGCATGAAAGAACGGTACGAAAGCCCGCTTGCGGGACGATATGCATCGGATTATATGCTTGAATTATTTTCCGAAAAGAACCGGCATATCCTTTGGCGCAAATTATGGGTGGAGTTGGCGAGAGCGGAACACGAGCTCGGTCTTCCGATTACTTCAGAGCAGGTCAAAGAATTGGAAGCTCATATCACCGATATCGATTATGCGGTTGTCTCCGCAAAAGAAAAAGAGATTCGTCATGATGTGATGGCTCACATATATGCTTACGGCGAAGTCTGCCCCAAAGCAAAGGGGATTATTCATCTCGGAGCGACAAGTTGTTACGTGACCGATAACGCGGATTTGATCCTCTATCGCCAAGCGTTAAGTTATATCCGGAATGAATTATGGCATGTCATCTCGATCTTAAAAGATTTCGCACTGCGATATAAGGCGATGCCGACTCTCGGTTACACCCATTTACAACCGGCGCAGTTGGTAACGGTCGGGAAGAGAGCTTGTCTATGGATTCAGGATTTGCTGAATGACGCAGCCGAACTGGATTTTGTTCTCAGTCAAATCCGTTTTCTCGGATGTCGGGGAACCACGGGCACCGAAGCCAGTTTTATGGAGCTGTTTAAAGGAGACTCGACAAAAATTGACGAAATGAACCGGCGAATTGCGGCTGCGTTCGGCTTTCAAAGTCTTTTTCCGGTATGCGGACAGACTTACCCACGGAAATTGGATTCACAGATTTTGAATGTTTTGAGCGCCGTCTGTCAAAGTTGTTATAAATTTGCCAATGATTTACGGCTTTTACAGCATTTACAGCAGATTGAGGAACCGCATGAAGCCGAGCAAGTCGGTTCCTCTGCTATGGCATATAAAAGAAATCCCATGCGCAGTGAGCGTTTGTGTTCACTCGCCCGCTTCGTAATGGTGGATGCATTGAATGCACCGCTGACCGCGTCGGTTCAATGGTTCGAAAGGACATTGGATGATTCCGCCAATCGGCGCATTACTTTGCCCGAAGGATTTTTGGCGACCGATGCTGTTTTACGTCTTATGAGTAATATCAGTCGCGGGCTGATTGTCAATGAAAAAATTATCGAACGTGATGTGCGGCAATTTCTTCCGTTTATCGCCACCGAAAATTTGTTGATGGCTTCGGTTGAAAAAGGCGGCGACCGGCAGATCTCGCATGAAATTATCCGAAAACACTCGTTGGAAGTGGCCGATCGGATTAAAAACGGAGAAAGCGGGAATCTATTTGAGCTGCTGGCAAATGACCCCGATTTTAATTTAAGCGCCGAAGAAATAAATTCGGCTTTAAATCCACAGGATTTTATCGGACGATGCGTGGAACAAGTTGAGAATTTTTTGAACTCCTTTGAAATTCAATATTCTTCAGACTTTTTGGAAGAGGAAATCACCCTTTGATCTTTTTTTGACAGGGGTTAAAACAGGGGGGAGCGGTCTTCATTGAAAAAGAAACTAACCGAAAAATCCTCATGGATTTGGTCAATCGTAATTTTGGGAGGAATTCCGCTTGTAATTTATATTCTATGGCGATATCTTGTCAGTAAAAATGCCTTTGATAAAACACTTCTGATTCATCCTTATGAAATAGGCACCGCGAAAATCAATCGACCTGTCACTCTTGTTTTACTGACGGATTTGCACAATAATTTTTTCGGGACTGAGCAGAATGAATTGGTAAAAGCCATCCAAACGGTTAACCCCGATATGATTCTGATGGCCGGCGATATGATCGATAGAAAATTTCCGTTAGACGGATTTTTAGCACTAATTCGGAATTTGCCCGAGTCGGTACCGGCTTTTTTTGTAACAGGGAACAATGATTTTTGGAAAGGTTATCCCGCCGGAATTAAAACGATCTTACGCGATCATGGGGTTAACGTACTGGAAGGGGAGTGCGTATTGATCAATGTGAAGAATCAAATGATCGACGTTTGCGGAATTGATGATCCGAAGATTGGGAAAAAGATTTATCATGCCCAAATTTCTTCCGCCGGAGAACAAAAAAATTCCGGCTGCTATTCGATTCTTCTGATGCATCGGCCTGATCGGCGCCACCTTAACGAGGTTCTGCCTTATCACTATGACCTTATTTTATCGGGACATGCTCATGGCGGTCAGTGGCGCATCCCGGGGTTAATTAACGGATTGATCGCACCCGATCAGGGAATCTTCCCCAGGTATACGGGAGGCCTCTATCAACATGGAGAGACGAACCAAATCGTCAGCCGCGGGTTGGCAAAAAACAGCAACTTAATTCCCCGAATTTTCAATCGACCCGAATTGGTCGTGATTCAGCTTCTGCCGGATAAACGCTGAATCTCAGTAAGGGATCTTTCCGGCTCGCCGGCAAGTAGAATTGCAGATCGCCATCAAATCCGATACTATCAAGGTTTATCGCGTAATATCCGAACAGAGATTATCGACATTTGTCGAAATGTTTGGTAAGAGTAGTTAACCGGAGAGGACTTTTATGAAAATTCAGCCTTTTAAAGTCGAAGAATGGATGAATGCTTATGAAGATTCTGCGATATATAATATCGCCGAGACTTGCGTCGATCCATTATCGATTCGAGAACTTTTTGAATTAACCGCAACCGATATCGAAGATTTTACCGAAAGAATT
>JALHEL010000227.1 GCA_022837205.1 Leptolinea sp. | reverse complement strand
TTGGTATTGCCGATGTTGTAATCATCCATCAGCATGCGCTCCATCGTATACTTGACATCCTTTGCTGTGAACGGTTCTCCATCCCAGAACTTGACATCATCACGCAGCTTAAATGTCCAGACTTTTCCATCTTCACTTGTAGACCATTCTGTTGCCAGGCAGGGTACAATGGTAACTGTCTGAGGATCCAGATCAATCAATGGTTCAAACATGTGCTGGAAAATACCGGAGGCATTCAGGGTCGATTGAATCATGTAATCCAGGTTGTCGATAATTGTCGTCAATGCGACCGTTACGGTAGCTTCCGTGTCTACTTCTTGTTGAGCCATTACCGTTACCGGCAATGCCAGCAGACAGAGCGCCAATAAAACAAACATTATTTTTTTCATTGCATCCTCCATAAATTATGGTTAATTCCCGACAATGACATATCAAAGTCCGGGTTATGCGATTTGTTTTGGTCTAGAAACTTTTATTCTATTTTTTTACATTAAACTAATTTATAAAAATTTTCTTGTGATCGGTTAATAAAAAAAATCTTCATCACTCCTTCCTGGTATTTAATCGGGTACCTTTGTCGCTTCTGTTTCAACCGTATTATTTGGATTGCTTGTAACGGTAGAGGGAACAGTCGGATGAACAGGTGCCTTCGTCGGATTGAATTGCTTGAATTCAAAGACAGGGGTTGGTTTCGTTTCTGTCGATGATTGACATGCCGTCAAAGCCATGCTTAATATAATGACTATGGCAAGGAAAAGGAAAAATGGATTTCTCTTCATAATATGTGCTCCTAAACTATTGTTTCAACAAACGACAAAAAGGAAATTTATTTTTCTTATTATACCGATATTTTGTCTTTTTCAGATAAAAATCAATCTCTCTTTTAAAAATAATTACAACTCATTTTCCTCGATCAATACGAGGAGGAACCGTCAATATTAAAGTGCTTTAATTTCATTGCCGGAGCGAGGACGGTCCCTATGGATACCGGGGTCAATTCTTGTTCAGTCCCAATCATTTCGATTGATTGAAATACATCTCTCAGACTGATCGAAAAACGTAAATTTTTTAACGCATGAGTGATTTTGCCGTTTTCGATCATAAAAGTTCCGTCTCTTGTCATTCCCGTTACCAATGCACTTTTAAAATTCACCTCACGCACATACCATAAATGATTGATCAATATTCCTTTTTCTGTCTTTTCAATCATTTTTTCTAAGGGGGTATCTCCGGTCCCGACGATTAAATGTTCTGCCATCGGGCTTGAATAATAACGATCTCTTAAAGGACTTAAGGCATGTCCGGTTGATTTTTTCCCGACTTTTTTCGCTGTAAAAGTATCATAGACAACATCGATTGCTTTTCCGTTCCGAATCAGATCAACATACCGCGCCGGATTCCCTTCCCAATCAAAACTCATTCCGTAATTTCGTCCGTCTAAAGCATCGTCCCAAATGGATAGTTTAGGGTCTAATACCTCTTCGCCAAAATGCCCCGTGAGAAAAGATTGACCGGATTGAACCGCCCGTGCATGCAAAGCCATCCACCCCAGATAAAAAATCAACAGACCGACCGAGGCGGGAGTCAATACAGCCGGATAATCTCCCGGGGGCAAACTTTTTGCATCATGATTCATTGCCGAAATACAAACAGCTTTTGCCGCCAATTCTTCGGGGTGGATGAGATGAATATCGCGTCCAAAATATTCGGAATATCCGGTTCCGAACCCCGCTTCTCCCGGCCTGTTAACCACTGTCAACCCCCCGCAGCGTGTTTCTTGTTGATAGACAAATTGGCCGAGACTTGTTAAAACCGATGAAACATAGACACCGTTGGACACCGATCCTGCAGCCTCATATGCCGAATTTTCGACCTTTTGAATTAACCGAGAAGCAATATCCGCCCGTTCATTCGTTCCTGCCGAAGCTGTTTCGGGAATATACCAGGGCAAACGAATACTATCGACCGGTTGTTTTTCTGCAAAACCGTCAAATAATTCATTGGGCTGATTCAACGATGCAATTTCAATTGCCTTTTGAATGGCACAAACGAGAGATGCTTCATCAAATTGGTTTGCGGATACTGAACCGAGTTTTTTCCCAATGGCAACCCGAATAACCACAATCGCGTCTTCTTCACACATATTCTGATGAATTCTGTTTTCCGCAAATCTGGTCAATCCGGATTCATATGCCATGAAACAGGCTTCGGTTTGATCGGCTTCGGATAAATCGATTATTCTCTTGAGCAATTCATAAGTCTGTTCTCTATCCCATCGCATGCGTTCAATCTCCCAAAACAGACACATTTTGAAATCGAGCCGGAGCTGTTCCGTGCCCAACCATCACAACCTGACCCGGCTCACCTTTCCCGCAAACCGGAATTCCCCATAAATGCCATTCATCTCGATTTGCAACCGCGTCACAGGAATTCCAAAATTCCGGTGTCATTCCGCTATATCGTACGTTTTTCACCATCGAACCGATTTTCCCGTTTTTAATTTCCCAGGCAATTTCAGGCGCAAATTGAAAATTTAGCCGTTTATCATCAATGCTGTACGTTTTTACGGTTTCCATATAGAAACCGTCATCGACTTCCGAAATCATTTTCGCCAATGAAGAATCCCCCGGTTCTAAATTGACATTTGTGATGCGAATGAGCGGAAACCTTTGCCAACCGTCTGAGCGCATCGCAGCGGTAAGGGGTAATTTTAATTTTGCCGCGGTCTCCCGACCGGTAAGATAACCGACCAATATTCCGTGATCGATCAATACCGTCCGGCATGCCGGATAACCTTCGTCATCATATCCATAACTCGCAAGTCCGCCCGGGAGTGTCGGGTCGGAAGTGATTGTTACCTGTTCCGATCCGTAATGATAATCAGCCAGTTTTTCGGGTGTAGCAAAACTTGTTCCGGCATAACTGGCCTCACTGCCTAAGACACGATCCGATTCCAATGCGTGGCCGATGCTCTCATGCACCATTAATGTCAGCATAGAACTGTCCAGAATAACGGTCTTTTTCCCCGATTTACATCGTTTCGCCGATAAAAGTTCGACCGCTTGTTGGGCAAATCTTTTCGAACCTTCGATTAAATTCAAGCCTAAAATATGTTCATATCCCGCACTGCTGTAATCTCCCTGAAAAGATGCCGGATAGCTCCGGAAAGCGGTATCGCTGCCGTTTGATGCATAAGCTACGGTACCGGCTCCGCAAGCGACAAGATTTTGTTCGATGAAGGATCCTTCGCTTGAAGCAAAAAGAATATCCGTTGAATAAACTCCCATGGTTGATTTTCTCTGTGTAATTCCGGGAACAGAAGCCATGGAATGATCCGCTTCCAGCAACAAATCTAAGCGTTCATTCAACGATACGGTACGGACATCAATTTTTTGAGGAGTCCGGTAATGATCGCGAATGACCGGAACCGGAGCCAAACAAACCGGTTCTTTCTGTCTCTTTAAACTTGCCTGTGCCACTTTCATCGCCGAAAGAACAACTTCTTTCCATTTGGAAAAATCATTGGAAGCCGCAAAGCCCCATGCACCGTGAAATAAAATACGTATACCGTATCCATAACTTCTGTTATGAATCTGCTCTTCAATATTACCGTCCCAAACGCTCGATATCTCACCG